>NZ_QWGT01000008.1 GCF_003576405.1 Clavibacter lycopersici | reverse complement strand
TCGACCCCGGCCCGGCTGCCGACGCCGACCTCGCCGAGCTCGCGGACGCGGGCGCGCCCGTGGTCCTCGACGTGCCGTGGCGGCACGACGAGGCGGTCCGTCGGGTGGCCCCGCGGATCCACCGCCTCGCCGCCCCCGGCGCCCTGTTCGAGGCGCGCGCCACGGTCGCGGACTCCGCCGACCTCGCCGAGGCGGCCCGCGCGCTGGCCCTCACGGCGCAGGCGCTCGTCGGCTCGCCGCTGGCGCACCTGGTGCCGCTCGCGGAGACGCCGGACCACCTCATGCTCACCGGCCCGACCGCATCCGGCGTCCACGTGATCGTGAGCGCGGTCGTCACCGCGCACGCCCACGCGTGCGCGACCTTCCGGCTCGTGGTCGGCGACCGCGCCGCGCACGTATCCCTCCCCGCGCCGGGCACGGCAGCACCCGGGCGCGCGAGCGTCACGGACGCCGCCGGCCGCGAGGACCTCCCCGTCGTCTTCGAGTCCGGCCACCGCACCGCGATGCGCCTCGCGCGAGACGCCGCCCACGGCCGCGACGTGCCCGACGACGTCGCCGACCTCCGCTCCCTCCTCGCCGCCGCGCCCGCGCTCGCTGCCGACGCGCGCCCCTAGACCCAGCCCCTTCCCTTCCACCACACACAGCACCACCGGACAACGGAGTCAGAAATGCCACAGCAGTCATCCAGCGCCTTCGGCAACGGCCTCACCCGACGATCCCTCCTGAGCGCGGGGGTCGGCGCCGCGGCGGTCGGCCTCCTCGCCGCCTGCAGCGGCGGCGGAGGTGGCGCGTCAGGCGCCGCCGCACCCCTCAAGTTCTGGAACATGCCCTGGGGCGCACCCGCGTTCCTCACCGAGGACAAGGCCATCTCCGCGGCGTACAAGCCCGCGAGCGGCATGGGCGGGGTCAGCTACCAGCAGGTCCAGTGGGCCAACTTCACGCAGACCTTCTCGACCGCGGTCGCCGCGAACAACGGTCCCGCCGTCAGCTCCGGAGGCGGGACGACGGCGTTCCTGTTCGAGTCGCAGGGCAAGATCGCGTACGCCGACGACCTCATCGAGACGTGGAAGGGCAACGGGATCTACGACGACTTCCTCCCGGGCCTCGTCGACACCCTGAAGACGGCCAACGGATACGCGGCCGTCCCGTACAACCTCGACATGCGCATGTACTGGTACCGCAAGGACCTCCTCGAGGAGGCCGGCGCCGAGCCGCCCACCGACTGGGACTCCTACGAGGCCATGTGCGCCGCGCTCAAGAAGAACGGCGTCTACGGCTACGGCACCCGCTCGGGCGCCGGCGCCTTCACCGGCTTCCACCAGATCGTCGCCCACATGATCAACAACGGCGGCGGCCTCTTCGACCCCGACCAGAACCCGGATGTGGTCACGGACGCCAACATCGAGGCGGTCGAGTGGGTGCTCGGGATGGTGAAGAACGGCTACGTGGACCCCCGCAGCGCCACCTACACGTCCGACAACGCGTACCAGCAGATGGACGCCGGCACCTTCGGCGCCCTCTGGGACGGCGCGGGCGCCACGGCGAACGTGAGTCCCGAGACGGCGGCGCAGATGGTGGTGGGCGACCCGCTCGTCGGCCCCAGCGGCGAGAAGGGCGCGCTCTACTTCCCGAACAACATCATGATGTACAAGTCGACGCCCAGCCAGGAGAACAGCGAGGCGTTCCTCACGTACTACTACCAGAACATGAAGTCGCTCTGGACGAAGCAGACCGGCATCGGCCTGCCGCCGCTCAAGTCCATCGCCGACGAGGCCTACGCCGACGACCCGAACACCACGAAGATCCTCAACGACTGGCAGCCCATCTCGAAGACCTGGGGCGCCCCCGGCTCGAACACGGTCTTCCAGAACGTGACCAAGGTCGACGGCACGCAGCCGACGATCTCGTTCGCGCAGGCGGTCCTCGGCGGCACGGTCACGGCTCGCGAGTCCCTCGAGACGCTGCAGAAGGAGCTGGAGGCCGGCGCGTGATCCGCGTCGTCCCGGCGGCCCTGACGTGGACGGGGTGAGCTGATGGCGGTGGACACCCGCGTCGCCGACAAGATCGGCCTGGCCCGCCGCGGCGTCGGCGTGGCCGGCCCGGGTCGGCCGCCCGGCGCGTCGCGGAAGGGCCGCGGGAAGACCCCGCTCGGCCGGGCGGGGAAGACGCTGGCGCTGTTCGCGCTGCCGTCCCTCCTCCTGCTCGTGCTGCTCAACGTCTACCCGGTCGTGTACTCGTTCCTGCAGTCGCTGCAGCAGGGCACGCCGTCGACGCTGCCGTGGGAGACCCCGTTCGTCGGCTTCCAGAACTACGCGAGCGTGCTCACCTCGGAGTCGTTCCGCAACGCGACCACGTTCACGATCGTGTTCACGGTCGTGGGCGTGTTCGGCTCCTGGCTCGTGGGGCTGGGGCTGGCGCTGCTGCTGCGCACTCGGATCCCCGGCAACGGGTTCTTCAAGGTGCTGCTGCTCCTGCCGTGGATCGTCCCGGTGGTCGTCTCGGCGACCTCGTGGAACTGGCTGGTGGCGACGCCGCAGAGCCCGGTGCCGATCATCCTGGAGACGCTCGGGTTCCCCGACGCGAACTTCCTCGGTGATCCCGTCCTGGCGCAGGTCGTGGTCTGCGTCTTCAAGGTGTGGATCAGCTTCCCGTTCATGCTGATGATGATGTCCTCGGCGCTCGCGTCGGTGGACACCAACGTCTACGAGGCGGCGAAGATGGACGGCGCGAGCGCGTGGCAGGCGTTCCGCGGCGTGACCCTCCCGATCATCTCCCGCACCACGTACATCAGCTGGGTGCTGATGACGATCTTCTGCGTCAACGACTTCCCGACGATCTTCCTGCTCACGCAGGGCGGTCCCGTGAACGCGACGACGTCGCTGATCGTGCTGGCGTACCAGCAGGCGTTCCAGAACCTGCAGACCGGCCCGGCGACCGCGGTGGCCTTCATGATGACGGCCGTGCTCGTCATCGTGTCGACGCTGCTGTACCGGCAGATCAAGAAGGCGGACATCGAATGAGCCAGGCACTCGCCGTCGGCGGCGCCACCTCGGCGACCGTCGGGGACGTCAAGCGCACCTCCGCGAAGCAGCGCGAGCAGAAGGGCCAGTGGTGGCGCTTCCTGTTCATCGCGATCATCACGCTCGTGGTGATCACGCCCATCCTCGCGGTGCTGTTCCTCTCCACCCAGCCCGGGCAGAACTCGACGGCCACCGGCTTCACGCTCGAGAACTTCGAGCGCGTCCTCGGCGGCACCGATGTGATGATCTGGCTCGGCAACAGCCTGGTCGTCGCGCTGGTGACCGTGTTCGTGTCGGTCGTGATCGCGGCGCCGGCCGGATACGTGCTCAGCCGCTCGCGGTCGAAGCTCGTCTCCGGGTACTCGCTCGTGCTGTTCGTGGTGCAGGCCCTGCCGGTGGTGACCGCGGCGATCCCGCTGTTCATCACGTTCTCGGCGCTCGGGCTCATCAACACGCTGCAGGGCGTGGCGATCATCTACATCGGCTCGACCATGTCGGTCGCGATCTGGATGATGGCGGCGTACATCGACTCCATCCCGATCACCCTCGAGGAGGCGGCCTGGATGGACGGCGCGAGCGTGTTCAGCGGCTTCATCCACGTGGTGCTGCGCAACTCCCTGCCGGGCATCCTCTCGACCGCGATCTTCTCGTTCCTGCTGGCCTGGAACGACTACCTGATCGCGCTCCTGTTCCTGCAGGACTTCACGAAGTACACCCTCCCCATCGGCCTCAACACGTTCTTCCAGCAGAACGCGGCCGACTGGGGCTCGGTGATGGCGGTCGCGGTCATCATGATGCTGCCGCCCGTGCTGATCTTCGCCCTGCTGAACAAGTACTTCAGCGTCGGCGGGATCGGCGGGTCGCTCGCCGGGAGGTGATGCGGCCGGGACGCGGGTGATCCTGCGCCCCAGACGAGAGCCCGCCCCCGTGATCCATGTGGATCGCGGGGGCGGGCTCTCGTCGTACGGCGTGCTGCGGCTATTCCGCGCCGCCCCGCTCCTCGTACGCCGCCCGCTGCTCCTGCACCTCGCGGATCCGCGCGATGTCGAACTTGGGCCGGCGGTGGAAGTCGTAGATGCCGTTCTCCTCCTGGAACGTGTCGGTCAGCTGCGTGAAGCAGTAGCCGAACATCAGCGGATCCTCGAGCAGCACCTCGGTGAGGCCGCGGAACCGGGCGTGCCACTCCTCGACGGTGGCGACGCGCTCGCCGTAGCCCCAGGACACCGCGCGCTCGGGGTCGCCCGCGTCGGCCTGGGGCGCGTCGAGCTGGGCCGGGTTCCACCAGATGCCGCCGTACTCGGAGACGAAGAACGGCTGGCCGGCGTAGGGCAGGGAGATCGCGCGGCCGTCGAGGTCGTTGACGAACGGGCGGCCCTCGGCGAGGCCGGACTGCTCGCGGCGGAAGGCGTCCGGGTCCTGCTCGTAGGAGTGCGAGTCGTAGACGTCGGCGGCGCGCACGCGGTGGGAGTAGCCGGAGGCGTCGAGGACGGGACGCGACGGATCCGCGGCCTTCGTCGCCTGGTACATGCCGGCGGTCACGTCGTCGAGCTGCGTGATGCGGTCGTGGATCGCCTGGTACGTCTCGTTCAGCGGGCACCAGCCGACGATCGACGGGTGCGAGCGGTCGCGCCGCACCGCCTCGATCCACTGGGTGATGAACGACGCCGTCGGCTGCTGCGCGTCCGGGCCGGTGCCGCCGCCCGCGCCCCAGTCGCCGAACTCGCCCCAGACGAGGTAGCCGAGCCGGTCGGCGTGGAAGAGGAACCGCTCCTCGAACACCTTCTGGTGCAGGCGCGCGCCGTTGAAGCCCGCGGCCATCGACAGCTCGATGTCGCGGACGAGCGCGGCGTCGTCGGGCGAGGTCATGAGCGTGTCGGGCCAGTAGCCCTGGTCGAGCACGAGCCGCTGGAAGACGCGGCGGCCGTTGAGGAGCACGTCGCGGCCGTCGATCGCGATGGAGCGGAGGCCGCCGTAGGAGGCGACCTCGTCGACGACGCGGGCATCGTCGCCCGAGCCGTCGACCAGGCGCAGCGTGATGTCGTACAGGTGCGGGTCCTCCGGCGACCAGAGGCGCACTCGGGTCTCGGGGATGCGGAGGGTGACGCGCGCGCCGAGGTCGCCCGCGGGGATCCGCGACCGCGTGATCTCGCCGTCGGCGTCCGCCAGCACGGCCTCGAACGCGAGGCCGGCCACGCGGTGCGAGAGCTCGGGCGTGACGCTGAAGGAGGAGTCGGCCCGCTGCGGCTCGACGTGCACCGAGCGGATGTGCGCCTCCGGCACGGGCTCCAGCCACACCGTCTGCCAGATCCCGGTGGTGCGCGTGTAGAAGCAGGCCGTGTTCTCGAACCAGGTGGCCTGCTTGCCGCGGGCCTGCGGCTCGTCGCGGGTGTCGCGGGCGCGGACCACGATGGTCAGCTCCTCCTCGTCGGCGCGCACGCCGAGGTCGGCGGTGAAGGACGTGAATCCGCCGCGGTGCCGGGCGACCTCCTCGCCGTTCGCCCACACGGTCGCGTCGTGGTCGACGGCGCCGAAGTGGAGGAGGACGCGGCGGCCGCTCCAGCCCGCGGGGATCCGCACGGTGCGGCGGTACCAGACCGCCGTGAGGAAGTCGACGTCGCCGATGCCCGACGCGGTGGACTCCGGCGCGAACGGCACGAGGATCTCCTCCGCGAGGTCCCGCTCGAGGAGCCCGCGCTCGAGCCCGCTGTCGCCGCGGTCGCGCTCGAACTGCCACGGGCCGTTGAGGTTCAGCCAGTCGGGGCGCGTGGACTGCGGGCGCGGGTGCTCGGGCTTGGGGATGGCGGGGGTGCCGGGGGTCGCGGTGCTGTCGGTCACGATCGGGGAGCCTCCTGGTCGGGGGTCGGGCGGTCGGTCGGTGGTGCGCGGCGCGGCGGTCGCGCGGAGGGCCGGGGTCAGCCCTCGTCGAGGTGCACGGGCTCACCCGTGTGGTAGTCGACGAGCGCGCCGGGCGATCCCAGCACGGGCCGGTCGAAGCGGCCCGTGAGGTACATGGGCGTCACGAGGTACGACTCGCGCGCCCGCTCCGGCCGTGCCCAGCGCACGCCGTTCGCGATCACGCGCTGCACGTCCGGGTGGTGGTAGACGGGGTAGACCTCGTCTCCCGGGCTGAAGTAGAAGACGCGCCCGTAGCCGCGCCGGTAGGTGATCCCGCTGCGGAACACCTCGCCGCCGGAGAAGCTGCTGATGAAGACCAGTTCGTCGGGCTCGGGGATGTCGAAGAACTCGCCGTACATCTCCTGGCCCGGGATCTGGATCGGCTGCGACACGCCCTCGGTGATGGGGTGCCGCGGAGCCACCGTCCACACGAGCTCGCTGTCGCCGTCGTTGCGCCAGCGCAGGCTGCAGGTGGTGCCCATCAGGCGGCGGAAGATCTTGGAGTGGTGCCCGGAGTGCAGCACGATGATGCCCATCCCCTCGAGCACGTGGCGCTGGATCCGGTCCACGACCTCGTCCGCCACCTCCTCGTGCGCGGTGTGGCCCCACCAGAGCAGCACGTCCGTCTGCGCGAGGAGCTCCTCGGTCATGCCGTGCTCGGGGTCGTCGAGGACGCGCGTCGTGACGTCGGCGTCGGCGCCGAGGAGGGCGCGGATCCCGCCGGCGATGGTGCTGTGCATGCCGTCCGGGTAGATGCCCGCGACGACCGGGTTCACCTTCTCGTGCCTGTTCTCGCCCCACACGACGACGCGGATCGGGGCGGTGCTGGTGTCGGTCATCGGGTCCCTCCCGGGGTGGTGGCGGCCGGGTCGGATCCCCAGGCCGGGGTGCGGATGCCGTCGGCCGCGCTCGTCCAGGAGCGCAGGCGCTCGGCGACGTCGGGGCTCCGCTCGTCGGCGATGGCCTGGGCGAGCGCGTCCTCCAGCAGGTCGGCGATGACGACGCGCTCGCCGCCCCGCTCGCTGCTGCGGATCGCACCCTCCACCATGGCGAGGCTGAGCACGTTGTGCCGCACCTCGCTCTGCGGGGTGGTGCCGGCGCGGAGGGATCCGACGAACTCCTCGAGCGAGGCGGCGATGCCCTCGGGGTGCTCGGGCACGGCGAACCGGGCGCCCGGCACGTCGAGGTCGACGACGTCGTCTCCGTCCCAGTGCGCGGCGCCGTGCTCGCCGTACGCGCGCCAGTCGGCGTTCCACGACGTGGGCATGCCGCGCGCGCAGCGGCTGCCGACGTACGCGAAGCGCGCGCCGGACGCGAGCTCGAAGTCGGCGGTCGCGGCCGCGTCGCCCGCGAACCAGCTCCACGGCGGGTTCCACGAGCTGCAGCGCACGGCCACCGGATCCTCGCCCGTCGCGTAGCGGAGCTGGTCGAAGTGGTGGATGGACATGTCGACGAGCAGCGGGTGCGCCATCTGCTCGCGGAAGCCGGGCTCGTGGTCCTCGTGCAGGAACTGCGCGTGCACGACCGCGAGCGGCCCGACCTGCGCGACGGCCTCCCGGAACGCCGTCAGGTGGGTGAAGTACCGGCGCGACTGGCTGACCATCAGCAGGCCGCCGGTGATGTCGGCGAGCGCGACCTGGCGGAGCGCCTCGGCGACGGTCGGCGCGAGCGGCTTCTCGCACAGCACGGGGAGGCCCGCGCGGAGCGCCTGCTCGTTCACGACGCGGTGCGCTTGCGGCACGGTCACGTTCACCACGGCCCGGGCGCCGGATCGCGCGGCCACCTCGGCGACGGACGCGCCCACGGCGATCCCCTCGAGACCGGCGGCGCGCACGGCCGACTCCGCGAGCGGCACGTCGAGGTCGACGACGCCCACGGGCGCGGCGTGCGGGGAGTCGGCGAGCATGCGGATCCACGCGCCGCCCATCGCGCCCGCGCCCACCACGACGACCGGCAGGCGGGCGGGGTCGACGGGCCCGGTGGGCCCGGCGGCAGGGTGCTCTCGGAGCTCGGTCATGGTGGTCATCCCTTCAGCGCTCCGCCCAGGCTGGACTTGAGCAGGTGCTTGCGCGCGACGATGTACAGCACGGCGGGCGGCAGGACGTAGACGACCGCGCTCGCCGCCAGCAGCCCCCAGTCGACCACGTTCCGTTCGCTGAACGCACGGAAGAGCCCGATGGCGAGCGGGTAGAGCTCCTGATCCTGCAGCAGCACGAGCGGGGTGAGGAAGTCGCCCCACGAGCCCATGAACATGAGCATCGCGGCGGCGCCGAGGCCCGGCCCGATCAGCGGCAGCACGATCCGGCGCGCGCCCTGGAGCCGCGTGTTGCCGTCCGTCCACGCGGCTTCCTCCAGCTCGATCGGGACGGCGTCGACCGTCCCCTTCATGAGCCAGAGGGTGACCGGGAGGCCGCTGACCGCCTGCACGATGATCAGGCCGTGCAGCGTGTTGGCCAGGCCCAGGTTCACCATGATCAGGTACAGCGCGACGATGGTCGCCGGCGCCGGGATGACGCGGATGAGCAGGATCCCGAACATGAAGAACCGGCGACCGGGGAAGACGAACCGCGAGAGCGCGTATCCGCCCGCGATCCCCAGCGCCAGGTTGAGCGCCGTCGACGAGATGGCGATCACGAGGCTGTTCACCAGCAGCCGCGGCGTGCCGGCCGCGGTGAAGAACCTCGTGAAGTTGTCGAGGGAGAAGGCGGGGAGCTGCACGGTCGCGCCCGCGTCCGCGTCGATGGCGCTGAACGCGACCCAGGCGAACGGGACGAGGCAGAACAGCCCCAGCAGGATGATGAGCACGTAGCCGATGCCGCGCTGGGCGACGGCGACGGGCGTGAGCGGTCGACGTCGTCGCCGGCCGGGCAGGGCGGCGGGCCCGCGGTCCACGGATGCGGTCACGTCACACCTCCACCTTCGCCAGGCGGATGTAGACCGCGCCGAGCACCAGGACGATCACGAGCAGGATGATCGACGCGGCGCTCCCGATCCCGATCTGCGAGAACTGCAGCGCGCGCTCGTAGATGTAGATCGCGGCCAGACGCGTCTGCCCACCCGGCCCTCCCCGGGTGAGGAAGTAGACGAGCCCGAAGACGCCGACGGTGCTGATGGTCGTGAGCAGCAGGTAGAGGAACACCGGCCCGCGGATCAGCGGGAGGGTGACGTGGCGGAAGATCTGCACGGCTCGGGCGCCGTCCATGCGGGCCGCCTCGATCAGCTCGACCGGCACGTCCTCGAGCGCGGCCTGGAACATGATCATCGCGAAGGCCACCCCGCGCCAGATGTTCACCAGGATGATCGCGAGCATCGGCGCCGTCTGCAGCCACGCGGTCGGCTCCACGCCGAACACCGCGGTCAGCCGGTTGAGCGTGCCCTCCGGGCTGGTCGCGAGCACGCTCGCCCACGTGAGCGAGGCGACGACCTCGGGGACCACCATCGGCATGAGCACGGCCGCCCCGAAGAGGCCCTTGCCGCGGATCCACGGCCGGCTGAGGAGTATCGCGGCGACCATGCCGAGCACGGTCTGGCCGATGATTGCCGAGAACAGCAGGAAGGTGCCGGTCTGCCCCAGCGAGGCGAGGAAGTCCGCGCTCGTCAGCAGGTAGCCGTAGTTGTCGAGGCCGACGAACTTCGGATCCCGCGCCGCGAAGCCCGTGAGCTGCGTGTTGGTCAGGCTGAGCCACACGCCGTAGACGGCGGGCAGGACGATGAAGAGCGTGATGAGCAGCGCAGAGGGGCCGAGCAGGAGCGCGACGAGGGGCAGGTTCGAGCGCCGGCGCCTCCGCGCCGGTGCGGGCGGCGTGACCGCCGCCCGCACCGGGATCGCCGCGTCGACGACCGACGTCACTCCTTCACCAGCGTCGGCCCGAGGAGGTCCGTCGCGTTCTTCACGAACGCGTCGTACGCCTCCTGGCCGTCGGCCTTGCCGCTGAGGATCAGCTCCGTCGCGGATGCCACGGCCTGGCCGATCTGGTCCGTGCCGTCGCCCGTCACCACGTAGACGCTGTCGGCGAGGTCCTCGCCGGCCTGTAGCAGGTGCGGCTCCTCCGAGTAGGGCGCCACGTCGTCGAGGTCGTCGCGGGCGGAGGCGGCACCCGAGGCCGTCAGCTGCTCCGCGAGGGGCTCGCCGGTGGAGAGGTACTTGATGAAGTCCATCGCGGCGTCCTTGTTCTCCGACTGCTCGGAGATGGCGTAGCCGCCGCCGGTGCTGCTCCACCCGTAGGGCTGGTCGCCCGAGCGCAGGCCCGGGAACTGCCAGGTGGTCACCTTCTCGTCGAGCCCGTCGATGGGCGTCGCGCCCTCGGGGCCCCAGTCGAACTTCCAGCCCCAGGTGCCCTGCGCGGCGACCTGGATCTCGCCCTCGGGGAACTTCTCGTACTTCGTGGGCTCCCAGGGGTTCGGGTTCTGCAGGTCCTCGACGGGCATGAGGCCCTTGTCGACCAGCTCGGCGTAGAGGTCGAACACCGCGAGCCAGCCGGGGCTCTGGAGGTCCCACGTGTCGGTCTCGGTGTCGTAGTAGCCGGTGTCGGTGCCGCCGAGCAGGGGCTGGAAGCCCTCGCCCCACGTGCCTCCGCCCCACGCGGTGCCGGCCGGGATGACGATCGGGGTGCCGCCGGTCTTCTCCTTCACCTGCACGAGCCGGTCGATCAGCTCGTCCCAGGTCTCGGGCTGGGTGGTGTCGACGCCGACCTCGGTCAGCACGTCCTGGCGGATGAAGAGGTTGAGGACCCCGGCGCCGGACGGGAGGCTGTAGACGCTCCCGTCCTGACGTGTCATGGCCTCCTTCACGGCGGGGTAGTAGTGCGTGTACCCGTCCCAGTCCGCGAGGTAGTCGTCGAGGGGCGCGAGGTAGCCGGCGGAGGACCAGGCGATCGCCATGTTCTCGCCGATGTCCAGCACGTCCGGCGCCTGGCCGGCGATGAGCTGCTGGGTCATCTTGGTCATGAACTGCTCGTCGGTCAGCTGATCCGCGATCAGGTCGACCTTTACGTCCTTGCCCTGCTCCTTCATCGCGGCCTCGAAGCCGGGGATGACCTTGCCGATGGCGTCGATGTTGGTCTGCTTGGTCTCCATGATGGTGATGGTCACGGGTCCGTCGTCGGCCGATCCGCCGCCGCTGGAGCAGGCGCTGAGCCCGACCGCGACGGTTCCGGTGACGAGGGCCGCGATCACGCGGGAACGCTTCATTGCGATGCCTCTCTCCGCGCCACATCCGTCGGCCACTTTGCCACTTCGATGGGATAAAGCGCTGAGCAAGATGTTAGGACATGCGGTCATGGGCGTCAACGGCGATGTCGCGCCCGCGCTCGCCGGGCTGTCCGCGGGCGGCCGCGGCGTCGGGCGTCAAGGCGCGCTCCGGTATCTTCGACGGACGCCGGGGGACGTCCGTCCGTGGGCGCGACCGGTCGTACCGCGAGGAGGGGACGTGCCCCGAGGCAGCAACCTCCCGCGACTCGCGGACTACAACCAGGCCGTCGTGCTCGACCTCGTGCGGCGGGAGCCGGGCCGCAGCCGGGCCGACCTGCAGCGCGTCTCCGGGCTCGCCTCGCAGACCATCTCGAACATCACGCGGCGGCTCATAGAGACCGGCATGATCCGCGAGAGCGCGCCCGGCGACACGAGCCGCGGCCGGCCGAGCATCCCGCTCTCGGTGGATCCCGACGGCGCGTGCGCGGTGGGCGTGCATGTGGATCCGGCCCGCCTCACGGTGCTCCTCCTCGACGTCGCCGGCGGGATCCGCGGCCGCCGCGAGCTCCGCACCCCGCAGTCGCCCGACCCCGACGACACGACCGCGCTCATCGCGTCGACCGTCGACGCGCTCGTCCGCGCGTCGGGAATCGAGCGCGACCGCGTCCTCGGCCTGGGCGTCGCGGTGCCCGGCCCGCTCGACGTGCGCTCCGGCGTGATGATCGCGCCGCCCCAGCTCCCGCGCTGGCGGCACGTGCGCCTGCGCGCCGACCTGCATGACGCGACCGGGCTGCCCGTGCTCCTCGACAAGGACGTGACGGCCGCGGCGACCGCCGAGCTGCGCGCGTCCGCCGACGCCGACTTCCTCTTCCTGTACCTCGGATCCGGTGTGGGCGCCGCGATCGTCTCCGAGGGACGGGTGCTCCGCGGGGTGAGCAACAACATCGGCGAGATCGGCGACATCCTGGTGGATCCGGCGGCCGAGGACCTCGGCTGGGGCGGCCGTCGCGGGGGACTCGCGGCGGCGTGCGTGCCGGAGGCGCTCGTGATCCAGGCCGTGCAGGCGGGTCTGATGCCGCTGCCCGACCTCGCCGACTACCTCGCGCTCGACGACGCGCTGACCCGCCTGTCGGAGCTGGCCGCGGGCGGCGATGCGGCGGCCGTCGCGCTGCTGGCCCGCGCCGCCCGGCGGGTCGCGTCGGGGATCGCGGTGCTGGTCAACCTCCTCGACGTGCCGCGCGTGGTGCTCGGCGGCCCCGCATGGAACCGCCTCCGCGACGCGTTCCTGCCCGTGCTCGAGGATGCCGTGCGGCGCGAGCTCGTCGTGGCGCGCGAGGACTTCCGGGTGGTGGGCAGCGCGGTCGGCGAGCAGATCGCGGCCCAGGGTGCCGCCGAGCTCGTGCTCGACAGCTTCCTCGCGCCCCACCCCGGCGTGCTCGTCATGGGGTGAGGCCGTGGCGTCCGCGCGCGTGACTGCGCGCGGACGCAGACCGTCAGAGCCCCAGGAGCTTCCGCTTCGCCGCCGCGAATTCCTCGTCGTCGAGGACGCCCTCGTCGCGCAGGTCGGCGAGCTTGCGGATCTCCGCGACGAGGTCGGGAGCAGCCGCGGTCGCGGCCGGTTCCGTCGCCGTGATCGCTGCCGGGGTCGCGGCGGGCGCGATGGCGGGCGAGCTGGCCGCCGCGGCGAACCCGCCGATCACGGGCGTGTTGCCCGAGTAGTGCATCTCCGTCTGCACCCGCTGGGTCTTGCTCATCACGTCGTACTCGGCCCGGGCGCGCTTCGCGTCGCGCACGACCCTGTTGATGGTCTCGGCGCCGCCACGGAAGTCGGCGATGTCGGAGAGGACCACCCGTTCGCTCCCGGTGATGCGGTGCGCGGTCAGGACGATGTCGCCGAGCCCGCGTGCCTTCTGCGTCATCGTCTGCGACACGTCGACGTCGACGATCTCGTGGGTCGCGATCTGCTGGCCCTTCAACGACAGCGCGCCGGTCTCGAAGTAGAGGATCTCGCTCGTCAGGCGGTACCGCCCGCCGCTCAGGCCGGACAGGCGCTGGCCACGTGCCGCCCAGAGCGTGCCCTCGGGCAGCACCTCCGCCGCAGCCGCATCGGCGGCGCGTGCGTCGGATGCGGTGCGGAGGACGCCGGCTGCACGGTTGGACGCCGCCGCACTCGTCGCGCCCGGGCCCACCTGGGTCACGGCGACGGCTGCGGGGGTCACGGTGGCGGGGTCGTGGAAGTGATCGGTCCACTGCCGGCCGTCCCACCAGCGCAGCCGACTCGATCCGTCGTCGTACCAACCGGGGTCTGCCATGCGCGGCTCCTTGCAGGATGGGTGGGCCGAGTCGAGGCCTCGGGGTGGGTACGTTCTCGGCCGCCAGGGACGATTCTAGATTTCCTGGCAGGGGCGCCCATGCCCCCAGTTCGTGGCCACGACCGCCGCGGTCGAGCGCTGGGGCGTCAGCCGAGGCAGCGGCGCCGCGGATCAGTCGCGCGGCGCCGCCGCCGTCTCGGCCTGGATGGTGGTCGCCGTGGGCGGGGCCGCATGGGCGCCGTGTCCGCCGTCCGCCGGGAGGCCGACGGGGAGGTCGGCAGCCGACGCCGACGCGTGCGGGTGCGTGCGCTCGAGCGCGGCGCCCTCGATGTCGACGTCCGGGAGGATCCGGTCGAGCCAGCGCGGCAGCCACCAGGCCGAGCGGCCGAGCAGGTGCATGAGCGCGGGCATCAGCAGCATGCGCACGACGAACGCGTCGAGCAGCACGCCGAACGCGAGGCCGAAGCCGATCGACCGGATGATGGTCGACTCCGAGAAGATGAACCCGCCGAACACCGACACCATGATCAGGGCCGCCGCCGTGACGACCGCGCGCCCGGCCCGGAAGCCCTGCACCACCGCGAGCCGAGCCTCGGCGCCGTGCACGTACGCCTCGCGCATGCCGCTCGCGAGGAACAGCTGGTAGTCCATGGCGAGGCCGAACAGGATCCCGACGAGGATCACCGGCAGGAAGCTCAGGATCGGCCCCGGGCTCTCGAGCCCGATGAGCCCCGCGCCCCACCCGAACTGGAACACCGCGACGATGAGCCCGTACGTCGCGAACAGCGACAGCACGAACCCGCCGGTCGCGATCAGCGGCAGGAGGATCGAGCGGAACACCACGATCAGGATCAGCAGCGACAGCCCCACGACCACGAGCAGGTAGAGCGGCAGCACCGCCGCCAGCGCCTCCGAGATGTCGATGTTGGTGGCGGCCTGCCCGGCGACGCCGAGCGAGATCCCGCCGTCGAGCTCGGGCATCGCGCGGATGTCCTGCACGAGCTGCTCGGTGGACGCGCTGTTCGGGCCCTCCTGCGGCAGCACCTGGAACGCGAGCACCGTGTTGTCGTCGGTGTTCGCGACGGGCGCCACGGCGACCACGTCGTCGAGATCGTGCAGCGCCTGGGCGACGTCGACCTGCGTGGCGAGGAGGTCGTCGTCGGCGAGGCCCGCGGGCACGTCCGCGACCACGAGCAGCGGGCCGTTGGCGCCCTCGCCGAACTCGTCGGCGACCGTGGTGAAGGCGCGCTCGCTGGTGGATCCGGCCGGCTCGCTGGATCCGTCCGGCAGGCCGAGGCGCATGGACAGGCTCGGGATCGCGATCACGAGCAGGGCGACGACCGTGCCGAGCACCGTGAGCACGGCGCGCGCGTTCGACATGGGCTTCAGGGCCTTGGCGGTCTCCTGCGGGCGGGCCGGGTCGGCGGCCGACGCCTGGGCGCGGTCGCGCTTCCGCAGCACGCGCGCGCCGGCGAGGCCGAGCACCGCGGGCGTGAGCGTGATGGCGACCAGCACGGCGACGAGCACGCAGACCGCGCCGACCGTGCCCATCAGCGCGAGGAACGGCACGCCCGTGACGTTGAGGGCGAGGAGCGCGACGATCACGGTGGATCCCGCGAACACGACCGCCGTGCCCGACGTGCCGTTGGCGAGGCCGATGGACTCGCGCACGCCGGTGCCGGCGAGCATCTGCTTCCGGTGCCGGTTGACGATGAAGAGGGAGTAGTCGATGCCGACCGCGAGGCCGAGCATCACGCCGAGCACCGGGGTCACCGACGCCATGTCGACGACGCCGGAGAAGGCGAGCGAGGCCGTGACGCCGACGCCCACGCCGACCACCGCGGTGACGATGGGGAGCGAGGCGGCGATGAGCGTGCCGAGCATCACGATGAGGACGATGGCCGCGAACACGAGGCCGACGACCTCGCCGATGCCGAAGATCTCGGGGACGCCCTGCGCGAGGTCGGTCGCGAAGTCGACGCTCGTGCCGTCGACCGGGGAGTCCTGGAAGTGCGCGATGGCCTCCTCCTTGGTCTCCTCGGAGAGCTCGAGGCGCGGATCCGTGAAGGAGATGTTGACGATGGCCGTCGAGCCGTCCTCCGAGACCACGCCGATGCCGTCGGTGAGGCCGAGCAGCGTGCGGCCGAGATCGGCCTGCTCGGCGCCCGCGTCGAGCTGCGCGCGGTTGGCGTCGACGGTCGCCTGCTGCTCCTGGAGCGCCTGCGTCTGCTGGTCGAGCTGGGCCTGCTGCGCGTCGAGCGGCGCCAGCTGGGCGGCCTGCGCGCCCGCGGCCTCGGCCTGCTGGCGCGCGGCGGTGAGCTGCTGCTGGCCCGCCTCGAGCTGCGCCTTGCCGGCGTCGAGCTGCTGCTGTGCGGCGTCGAGCTGGGCGCGGCCGGACGTGATCTGGTCGTCGCCGCTCTGCAGCTGCGCGGCCTGGTCGGCGCGCTGCTGGGTGACGGCGAACGGATCCACCACGGAGGCGACGCCCGGGAGGTCGCCCGCGCTCTCGGCGAGGGCGGAGATGTCCTGCTCCTGCTGGTCGGTGAAGGCCGAGCCGTCGGACGTGCGGTAGACGACCGTGCCGGTGCCGCCCGCGGTGTCGGGCAGCGTCTCGGCGAGCTCGTCGGTGACGGCGCCGGACGCCGTGCCCGGGATGTCGAAGCTGTTGCCGAGGGTGCCGGCGAACGCGAGGAACGAGCCCACGCCGATCCCGAGGATCACCACCCACGAGACGATCACGAGCCACGCGCGACGCGCGGCCATCGAACCGAGCCGGTACAGCACTGACGCCATGTCATCTCCTTCAGACGCTTCGACGATACGCTACGTCTCGTCTAGTTTCTGGAGCTACCCTGTGCAGGTGAACGAGCACCGAACCGGACGGGTCCGCAGCGAAGCGGCCCGCGAGGCGATCCTCGGCGCGACCGTGCGCCTCATCCATGCCGTCGGCTACGACCACCTCACGATCGAGGGCGTCGCCAAGGAGGCCGGCGTCGGCAAGCAGACGATCTACCGGTGGTGGCCCTCGCGCGGCGCCCTCATCGCCGAATGCATGACCGAGGGGCTCCTGATCCCGGTCGAGTTCGCGGTGCCCGACACGGGCGACCTCCTCGCCGACATCGAGCGCTGGCTCACGGGCGTGCTCGCCGTGCTGGATGCGCCCACCGGCGGCCCGCTCGTCCGCTCGCTGGTCGCGGCCGCCGCCGAGGACGCGGCCGTGGGGGACAGCCTGGGCGCGAGCCTCGGCGTGGACCGCGACCTCTCCGAGCGCCTGGCCTCGGGGATCCGCGCGGGCCAGCTCCCCGCCGACGCGCCCGTCGAGGAGCTCGGCCAGGCGATCCTCGGCGTCATCGTGCTGCGCGTGCTCGGCCGCAAGGGCGACCACGCGGAGAGCGTGACGCGGCTGGTGCGGTTCGTGCTGGGGGGCGCTGGGGCGACGCGCTGACCGCCGCCGAAAAGTCAGGCGTTCTGAGTCTCGGAGTCCTTGCGCTCCGCGAGCGGCGAGTCCGCAAGGGTCGCCTTCAATTTCTTCGACATCGGGTAGAAAGTCGCGAGCGTCAGGCTTCCCGAGGCGACTCCGCCGACGACGGGAATGATCTTCGCCACGCCCTTCGCGAACACGTCCTTGGTCATCTTGGCGCCCAGCATCGTCGCGACCTTCTTCACGATCGGGTAGATGATCCCCTTCGTGAGCGCTTGCTGCGGGAGCCTGTGCAGTGCTTGCTTGGCCATGACGTCCGCGACCTTCTTGACGCCCTCGGCCGCGGCACCCGTTCCGAACATCACGCCGATGAACAGGATCAGCATGGACTTCGTCGCGTCGTCCGGTTCGTCGCCTTCGTCCGAGAACAGATCAGGCCAACCGTAGAGATAGGCGAGCTTCTGCGCGATGCGGATCATGTGCGCCATGGTCTGCGCGAGGTCAGCCGGGACAGTGCCCAGCATGGCGAGCCCTCCCGGGATCCCACTCACGGCGGAGAGGGCGGTGACCTTCGTCGTCTCGAAGCGGATGGAGTCGTTCGCCGCCTTGTCGAGCACCTCGGCTGAGACGCCCGCAATTGCAGGCGTCTCGGCGATGGCCGCGAGGATCTGCTCCTCGGAGCAGACGCGCTTGAGGGTGCTCCTGAGATACGCCGCCCTGTCGATGCGGACACCGGGCAGGCGGGCTGCGGTGACGAGCGCGTTCGAGAAATGGGACTCGGGTGATTCGACGTGCGTTTCTGTGGGCATGATGATCTGAACCTAATCGCCGTCAGCATGATCATCAGCCCCCAGAAAGGGCCTCGCTGATCGTCAGTTCACCGGTACTCGTAGAACCCCTCGCCCGACTCCACGCCGAGCTTGCCCTTGTCCAGGTACTCGCTCTTGAGGTGGGCCGCCCACGCCTGCGCGCCGGGCTCGTCGCTCGCCGCGGAGATCGCGTAGGCGGTGCGGAGGCCGACGACGTCGTAGATCTGGAACGGGCCGAGGGGCGCGCCCGTCGCGATGCGCCAGGTGGTGTCGACCGTCTTCGGATCCGCGACTCCCGTCAGCACGAGGCCCGCGGCCGCTTCCAGCAGCGGCACGAGGAGCGAGTTGAGCACGTAGCCGGGCTGCTCCTTCTTCAGCGGGATCGGGACCATGCCGATCTCCTCCGCGAACGCGACGACCCGGTCGAACACCTCGGGCGACGTCGCTGGGGTGCCCATGATCTCGGCCGTGTTCTGCCGCCAGACGTGGTTCGCGAAGTGCAGCGCCAGGAAGCGGTCGGGGCGGCCGGTGGAGTCGGCGATCGCGCTCGGGAGGAGCGTCGACGAGTTGGTGGCGAAGACCGTGCGCTCGGGGGCGGCCTCGGCGATGCGGCGGTAGACGTCCTGCTTGAGCTCGAGGCGCTCGGGGACCGCCTCGATCACGAGGTCGGCGTCGGCGACGGCGGCTGCGAGATCGCTCGTGAGCGTGATCCCCGCGGCGGCGGCTGTCGCCGCCTCCCGCGTCTCCTCGCCGGACTCGGCTACGAACTGCGCGACGATCGCGTCGAGCCGACCGCGCGCGGCCTCGAGCGCGGCATCGTCGACGTCGTAGCTGGTCACGGTCTTGCCGTGGTTCGCGGCCTGGAACGCGATCTGCGCGCCGAGCACCCCGGCTCCGAGCACGGTGACCTTCGAGAATGCGGGCATGGGTGACTCCTTCGTCGGCGGACGCGGCGGCGGGCGGGTCCCGCGGCGGCGTCCCTCCAGCGAAGCACCGGGCGACGGGGTCCGACCGGCGCGTGCGGCCAGCGGACAGGCGCGTCCCCCTGCCCCGACGCGGAGCAGGGGGACGCGGGGGATCACTCGGCGGGCGCCGCCGGGTAGTCGTGCTGCGACAGGAACGCCGCCAGGTGCGCCGCGTTGCGGGCGGCCGTCGCGGTGACGGACGCGACGCGCTCGGGCACCTCGTCGAGGTCGTTGTAGTCGACGGCGTTCATCGCCTCGCCGTTCCAGTAGACGCCGCCCTGCGCGGGGATCGAGAAGCCGACGTCGTTGAGGCCCTGGAAGAAGTCGGCGGTGATCTTGTGGGCGCCGTCCTCGTTGCCGACGACGACCGCGAGCGCGACCTTGCCGAACAGGCTCGGGTTGCCGTCCTCGCGGGTTTCGGACAGCTCGGCGTCGAGGCGCTCGAGCACGCGGGAGGCGACGGACGACATGTGGCCCATCCAGGTGGGCGTGGCGAGGATCAGGATGTCGGCGGCGAGGACGGCCTCGCGGACGGTGGGCCAGGCGTCGCCGTCGCCCATGTCCTTCTCGACGCCGGGCTTGATGTCGTGGTCGACGAGGCGGATCTCGCGGCCGGTCACGCCGTGCGTGGCCAGCTCGGCGAGCACCTCGCCGGCGAGCTTGCTGGTGCTCGAGGGAGCGGGGGAGGGCTTGAGGGTGCAGTTGAGGACGAGCGCGGTGATCATGTGGTCCCTTTCCGGTGGATCACCTGGAACGTAGGCCGGTCGGGGCGGCGGCTGTCGAGGAGCTGCGCGGATCGGCCAGGGCTCGGAGGCGGCGGTCATCTCCCGGCGGGCCGTCGGTAGGTTCGACCTGCGGGAATCTCCGCCGGACGTGGAGGATCCCCGATGAGCGACACCCCCGGGCGCAGGCCCCTCGCCCCGCTCGACCCGGCCGACCAGGGCGTCGAGGGCGAGCTCCGCCGCGACCGGTTCCTCGGCGACCGCGACCTCACGCGCTGGGTGACGCCGGTCGGCCGGGTCCTCGCCCGCGTCGTGGAGCGGATCATGCGCGCGCTCGGCCCGTACGCGGCCCTCGTGATCACGCTGCTGGTGGGCCTCGCGCTCGCGTTCGGCCTGTCAGCCATCGCCGCGCAGGTCTACGACAACGTGACCGATGCCGACGGGGTCGCCGGCCTCGACAAGCCGATGCTCGCCTTCATGATCGGCATCCGCACGCCGTGGCTCAACGACGCCGCGACCGCGTACACGGACGTCGCGGGCGTCGTGATCATGCCGATCATCGCGGTGGTCACGATGCTGTTCCTTGCGGTGCGGCGCCGCTCGTGGACGCCCGTCATCCTGGTCGTCGCGGCCGGCGGCGGATCCCTGCTGCTCACCATCGCCGGGAAGAACATCATCGGCCGCGCCCGCCCCGACCTCGCTGACGCCGTGCCGCCGTACGAGACGTCGCCGTCGTTCCCGAGCGGCCACACGCTGAACGCGGTGGCGATCGCCGGGATCATCGCCTACCTGCTCCTCCTGCGGCAGCACCGCCGCGCGACCCGCGTGCTCTCGATCACGGTGGCCGTGGTCTTCGCCGTCACCATCGGCATCTCCCGCGTGTACCTCGGCCACCACTGGTTCACGGACGTGCTCGCGGCCTTCTTCCTCAGCGGCGCGTGGCTGGCGCTGGTGATCACGGCGCACCGGCTGTATTTGACGGCGCGGCGGCCGGAGCCGGTGGAGGCGGGCCCGGCCCGCTGACCCGCCGTCCGTGTGGCACGGTGGGGACATGGATCACCGGCGCGACTTCGAACACGACTCCGCGGCTGCCAAGCGGCTGACGGGAGCTCCGTCGGTCCGTCAGTTCCTCGTGCTCATCGGCGTGACCGCGTTCGTCTCCGCCTTCGCCGTCGGGTTCCTCGAGCTGGAGATCGTCACCCGCATGGTCCTGATGTCCGCGGTGATGCTCGTGCTCGTGCTGATCGGCACGGCCGTCATCCGTCGGGCCAACCTCCGTCGGCACCGCTAGTCCGCCCGCGCCAGGGCCGCTCCGTGCGACCCTTGCCGCATGGATCTCGAGGTCGGCCCCGCGCTGACCATCCCCGCCGCCGAGCTGCGGTGGCGGTTCTCGCGGTCGTCCGGGCCCGGCGGGCAGCACGTCAACACGTCCGACAGCCGGGTGCAGCTCACGTGGAGCCCGGTGGAGTCGCTGGTGCTGACCGATCAGCAGCGGGCGCGGATCCTCGGGCGGCTCGGCCGGCGCCTGGTCGGTGGCGCGATCACGGTGACGGTCTCCGAGCAACGGTCGCAGCTGCGCAACCGGGTGGCCGCGCTCGACGCGCTCCGCGAGATCGTGGCGGATGCGCTCGCGCCGGACGCCGCCCCGCGACGACCGACGCGTCCCACGAAGGGCTCGCAGCGCCGCCGCCTCGCGGCCAAGACCCAGCGCTCCGCGACGAAGCAGCAGCGCAAGCGGCCGACCGGCGACTGAGCGCGCGGACGAGCAGGCGTCAGCGGATCAGGCGGACGCCCCCACGGCGACGTCCGCCCGGTCCCACCCCAGCACCTCGCCGATCTGCTTGATCGCGGCGAGCGAGCGGAGGTTGAAGTCCACGCCGAGCTGGTTGGGGATCGTGACGAGGAGGGTGTCGGCCGCGGCGATCGCCTGGTCAGCGCCGAGCTCCTCGATGAGGCGCTCCGGGCTGCCGATGTAGGAGCGGCCGAAGCGCCACTTCTCGCCGCCGACCTGGCCGACCTGGTCCTTGCCCTCGATCTGCGAGCGGACCCCGAAGTACATCTCCGACTCGTCGTCGACGATCGGGATGATGCTGCGGCTGACGCTCACGCGCGGCTCCCACGCGTGCCCGGCGGCGGCCCAGCCGTCGCGGAAGAGCTGGATCTGCTCGGCCTGGAGCACGTCGAGCGGCACGCCGGTGTCCTCGGAGAGGAGCGTCGACGACATCAGGTTCATGCCCTGCTCGGCCGCCCACTGGCCGGTCGCGCGCGTGCCGGCGCCCCACCAGATCCGCTCGCGGAGGCCAGGGGACTGCGGCGTGATCGCGACGCCGCCCGCGATGATGCCGCGCTGCGGGGCCGCGGTCGCGAGCTCCTCGCCCTCGAGCGCGCGGAGGAAGAGGCCGGTGTGGCGGCGGGCCATGTCGGCGTCGGTCTCGCCGTCGCGGGGCACGTAGCCGAACGACTCGTAGCCGGCCTCGACCTGCTCGGGCGATCCGCGGCTGATGCCGAGCTGCACCCGGCGGTTGGAGATGAGGTCGGTCATGGCCGCCTCCTCCGCCATGTAGAGGGGGTTCTCATAGCGCATGTCGACGACGCCGGTGCCGATCTCGATCCGGCTGGTGCGGCTCGCGATGGCGGCCAGCAGCGGGAACGGCGACGCCTGCTGCGGCGCGAAGTGGTGCACGCGGAAGTACGCGCCGTCGATGCCGATCTCCTCAGCCGCGACCGCGAGGTCGATCGACTGCAGCAGCGAGTCCTGGGCGGTGCGGACGCGGGATCCGCGCACGTCCTGCCAGTGGTTGAACGACAGGAAGCCGATCTTGGTGGCCATGGGGCGCTCCTCGTGCTCGACGGCGGCGGCATCCGGGTGGATGCGTCTGCATGGAAGTGAACCACGGCCGCGCGCCTGCCTATTCCCGGCCTCGACCGCGCGACCGCATCGGCCTACGCTCCGACCATGCACCGCATCTTCACGACGCCGTTCGCCGCGGTCTACCCGCTCTACGTGAAGAAGGTCGAGCGCAAGGGGCACACGCGCGCGGAGGTCGACCAGGTGATCACCTGGCTCACCGGCTTCGATGCCACGGAGCTCCAGCACCACCTCGACGCGGAGACGACCTTCCAGGACTTCTTCGCGGCGGCCCGCCTCAACCCGCTCGCCGACGAGGTGCGCGGCGTGATCTGCGGCGTCCGCATCGAGGAGCTCGACGACCCGCTGATGAAGGAGATCCGGATCCTCGACAAGCTCGTCGACGAGGTCGCCCGCGGTCGCGCGATGGCGAAGGTGCTGCGCGGCGGGCAGGCCTGAGCAACGCCCCCCAGCTTCGCCGCTGACGGGCCGCATTGGCATCAAGCGGTCATCAACCTCGCTACTCGCGACAGCGCTTCCAAGGGTCGGTTGCCCTCGGCGCCACCCTATGAGGGCTGCCTCTTCTCTGCGCAACAAGTCCGGTGCCGGGCTAGCTGACTGGTGGCGCGCACGCCGAACAGATGGTCCGCAAATGTCCCCAGCCAGTCCTGGTGCGCCGGTAGGGTTGCGCTCAATGAGGCGGCCTGCCGGCAACCTGAGCTGTGCCGTCCGCATTGAAGCCCGCTGTACACGTCCCGCGACCGGACGCCTCCCCTAAATTTGTCAAGCAACATTCGATACGCATGGAGACACATTGATGCGACCTCTCTTGAGAATCTCTGCCTCCAATTTTCGCAGTCTGAAAGATGTTGACGTTGAACTTGGGCCTTTGAACGTCCTGGTCGGACCCAACGGCGCAGGGAAATCCAACTTTTTGGATTTGATTGAGTTCTTGGGCGACTCCGCTCGAGATGATCTCACCGGTGCTCTCGCGAGGCGCGGAGGGATGGACCGCGTTCGATTTCGAGGGGCGAATACAGAACGAGATATTGATATCAAAGTCTTAGCGAATGTCACAACGCACAGTAGCGAGACCGCTCCGGACGAATATTCCCTCCAGTTTTACACTCAGCGGCGCACCGATGGTTCCATCCTAATCCGCAATGAAGAATTCATGTTTAAGCGTACCCGAGGGCCGGGCCGCCGCATTTCCGTAAGCGGTGACTCTGCGGAAATCATGACGGGGGCCAAGGGTCACGGGCCAACAAAATTACCTCTGAGGCGAGATTCTCTCGCTCTTTCCACTTTACGCCGTTTGCCTCCTGCTCAGGGTGGTGATGAGGTTGAGAAGTTTGCAAATCTTTTTACGACCTTCAGGGTTTTCAACGTTGATGTGCAAGCGGCGAGGCGGCCGGGCAGGATTCCCGAGCAGCCGACGGCCCTTGCGGCCGACGCGAGTAATCTGGCTCAGGCTATCCTGCACTTAGTCGATAACCTGCAGCGATATCGAGATTTTCTTGATGACGCTCGAGCGATGATACCTGGGTTCCTGGATCTTGATTTCGAACCCCTTGGGGGGGACGCGCCTGCGTTGGCAGTTAAGATTATTGAGCGAGGGCTTTCAAACGGAACTTATCTGGCAGATGCCTCTTTTGGTACCGTGCGCGTGCTTGCGCTGTTGGCTCTCCTATACGACGCTGATCCGCCGCTCCTAACATGCATCGAGGAAATTGACCACGGTATTCATCCCTATGTTTTCGACAGACTCGTTGAGCGAATGCGGGAGGCTTCGGAGCGTACGCAGCTCCTGATCGCGACTCACTCGCCGGCGCTTGTGAGCCGTCTTGCGGCTGAGGAACTGATCGTTGTTGAGCGAAATGAAGACGGAAGCACACGCTTGCCGGCTGTAGACGCGTCCACAATTCGAGAAAAGGAGGAGGCATACGGCGGCGAGCTTCAGCTGGGCGAGCTGTGGTTCTCTGGATCTCTTGGAGGGGTTCCACAGTGACGGGGCGAGGTAAGGGTCGATCACATAAACCGGCTCGTCAGAACGTCGTGCTCGTTTTTGGTGAAGACTCCAATGATCGCGATGCATTAAAGGAGTTTATTTTGGCTCTTCGGCCAGGGGCTGATTTCTACGTTGCGCCACGCCGCAAGCCGCAAATTCAACTTAAAGATGTCAAGCCGGAGCAGCTCCCGGGTCGCGTCGCGGCTATATGCAAGGTAGTGCGAGCTGAACTAGTCGATAATAATGTTGTGGCCATCGTTGTTCATCAAGACGCCGACGCTGTAGAGAGCGCACACGAAGAGATAATCACCCGCCTCGAGGCCGCTTTTGACAGCGCGGGTTATAAGCAGTCGCTAGTAGCGTGCCCCGCATGGGAGATGGAAACGTGGTTGATGCTCTGGCCGGAGGCTATAGCTAAGCACGTGCCCTCATGGAGGCCGCTGTCCGTCAACGGAAAAAATGTCGGGATGATCAGTGACTCGAAGGAGTATCTGAAGCGCGCATTACGTTCACCGGCCGTTAACCGTGACTATCGCGAGTCAGATGCCCCGGCTATTGCTAAAATTGTCCGCGCGGAGGGTCTGATTGACGCACCTGCTGCAAAGAGTGCCTCTTACGACACATTTCGCAAGAAGGTATTAGCGCTCTAGGGTCAGGTCAGATACTGAGCCGAGCGGTGATCCCCGTTAGCGTATTTGCGTAGTCATCACCCGGCGGAACGCGTCGAGCGTGTCGCGCAGCACGTCGGCGAGGTCGGAGTCGCCGCCGTCGGAGAGCCAGCGGCCGATGGAGACGCCGAACACCGTCGCGGTCGCGTGGGCGACGAGCACGGCGGTGAGCGGATCCGACCCGCGCTCCACGAAGCCCGTGCGCACGGCCTCCTGCATCGCCTGGACCTTGCGCATCTCGCGCTCCTGCAGCCCGGCGTCGGCGACGATGATGCGCTTGCGGGCGAGGAGGGTGTCGCGCCCCTCCGCGAACTGCGAGGCGACGACCTCGGGGAAGCCGTCCTCGACGACCTGGAGCGGGGATCGGTCGGCGGGCGCCTCGCGGATGATGCGGGTGACGAGCGCCGGCAGCTCGTCCTCCTCGGCGAAGAGCACCTCGCGCTTGTCGGCGAAGTGACGGAAGAAGGTGCGGGTCGTGAGGCCGGCGCGGGCGGTGATCTCGGGCACCGTCGTCTCCGCGAAGCCTTGGCTCTGGAACAGCTCGAGGGCGGCGGCGGCCAGGCGCTCTCGCGTGTCCGGCTGCCATCTGCTCATGCGTCGATCCTAGTGATGACACGACGTGCCATGGCGGGCTATGGTGATGACACGCGATGTCATCGGGCAGCGCGACCCTCACATCGGAGAACCGCATGCCCACCGAATCCGCCGCCTGGCTCGCCTCGTCCGCCGCCGACTTCACCGTCGGCCCGGCGCCGCGCACCGCTCCCCGGGCGGGCGAGGTCGCGATCCGCGTGCGCGCCGTCGCGATCAACCCGCTCGACACCATGAAGCAGCACATGGGCGACCTCATGTACCGCTGGCTCCCGCATCCCGCGGTGCTCGGCGAGGACGTCGCGGGCGTCGTCGACGAGGTCGGCCCCGGCGTCACGCGCTTCGCCGTCGGCGACCGCGTCGTCGCGTACGCGGTCGGCATGGAGAAGGGGCGGCGGCATGCGCCGGAGGGCGGGTTCCAGACGCGCGTGATCGTGCGCACCGACCTCGCGTCGCCGATCCCGGACGCGATGCGCTTCGAGGACGCCGCCGTCCTCCCGCTCGGGATCTCCACCGCCGCGTCCGGCCTGTTCGGCGCCGGCCAGCTCGGCCTCCGCATGCCCGACGCGACCACCCCGGCGACGGGGGAGACCGTCGTGGTGTGGGGCGGATCCACGAGCGTCGGCATGAACGCGATCCAGCTCGCGGTCGCCGCCGGCTACGACGTCGTGACGACAGCGTCGCCGCGGAACCACGAGCTCGTGCGCTCGCTCGGGGCGAGCCGTGCGTTCGACTACCGGAGCGCGACGGCAGTTCGGGACATCACGCAGCACCTGGCGGGCCGCCGGGTCGCGGGCGTGCTCGCGATCGGCACCGGATCCGGGGCGCCGGCCGTCGACATCGCCATCGCGACGGGCGCGACCCGCGTCAGCATGGCGAGCCCGCCCGTCTCCTTCGAGACGTTGCCGCGCGGCGGTCGCGTCGGGCTGCCTCTCGTGCGCCTCGGGATCCGCATGGGCACCGCGACCCCGGCCCTGATGGTCCGCGCGCGCGCCCGCGGTATCCGCGCCACCTTCATCTGGGGCAGCGCGCTCATGCACGACGAGGTCGGCCCGATGCTCTGGGAGCGGTTCCTGCCCGCCGCGCTCGCCGAGGGCCGCTACGTCGCGGTGCCGACGGCCCAGGTCGTCGGCACCGGGCTCGACGCGATCCAGCCGGCGATGGACCGCCTGCGCGCGGGCGTCTCGGCGCGGAAGCTGGTGGTCGCGCTGGACGACCGTGCATGACCCGCGCGGCTAGCGTGGGGAGCACCGACACCCGAGGAGCACCCGCATGAGCCGCATCACCGTCGACCAGCTCGCCGCCCTGGATTCGCCCGTCCTCATCGACGTCCGCGAGCCCGACGAGTACGCCGCGGGCCACGCGCCCGGCGCCGTCAACCTGCCCATGTCGCAGCTCGACGCGCGCGTCGACGAGGTGCCGACCGACGCGCCCGTGCACGTGATCTGCCAGTCCGGCGGACGCAGCGCGCGGGCGACCGAGGCGCTCGTCGGCCGCGGCATCGACGCGGTCGACGTCGAGGGCGGCACGAGCGCGTGGGTCTCGGCCGGTCACCCCGTCGACCGCGACTGAGTCGGGCCGCGTCGTCGGCGGCGCTCCGTAGCATCGGGGCATGCCCGCCGCCGCGCACGAGCTCCTGACCGTCCCCGACCGGGCCGCGTGGCGCGCCTGGCTGGACGCCAACGAGGAGGCGTCCGACGGCGTGTGGCTGGTGCTCGCGAAGAAGGGCACCACGGATCCGACCTCCCTCACCTACGCCGAGGCGCTCGATGAGGCGCTGTGCAGCGGATGGATCGACGGGCAGACCGCGAGCATCGACGAGCGGATCTTCCGGCGCCGCTTCACCCCGCGACGGAAGGCGTCGCTGTGGTCGGAGCGCAACATCGGGCTCGTCGCGACGCTCACCGCGGAGGGCCGGATGCGTCCCCGCGGCGTCATGGAGGTGGAGCGCGCGCAGGCCGACGGCCGATGGGAGCGCGCCTACGCGGGTCAGGCGGCGGCGTTCGAGCCCGAGGACCTGCTGGCCGAGCTCGCCGCGTCGCCGGCCGCCGCGGGCACCTTCGCGACGCTGTCCAAGGTCAACCGCTACGCCGTGATCCACCGGGTGGCGACGGCGCCGAACGCGACCGTCCGCGCGAACCGGCTCGCGAAGCTGGTCGCGATGCTCGAGCGCGGGGAGGCGCCGCACCCGCGGTGAGCGGGGTCGCGCATCGTGGGCCGGCGTCAGTGCCCGAGCTCGATGAGCAGCACGCCCCCGATGATGAGTGCGTTGCCGGCGAGCATCGTGCGCGTCAGCGGGTCCCGGAAGATCACGCGGCCGAGGATCGCGGTGAGGGCGACGCCCGTGGCCGCCCAGATGCCGTACGCGACGCCGATGGGCAGGCCGAGCGAGAGCGCGCCGGCCAGCATCGAGAACGCGGTCACGTACCCGACCGCGACCACCGCGTACCAGCGCTTCCGGCCGTCGGTGGCGAGCTTGAGGGAGATGGTGGCGGCGACCTCGGTGACGATCGCGATCGCGAGCAGCAGCCAGGCCATCAGAGTGCCTCGCCGGTCGGGGTGGCGCGGGTGGCGGCTGCGGGCGTGGCCTCGGAGGATCCGGCGACGGCGCGGGCCGCGTGCGCGCGCTGCGAGCCGAGCTCGACGAGCAGGACGCCCGCCACGATGAGCACCAGGCCGAGGATCATGAGGCCGGTCAGCGGCTGGCCGAAGAGCACCGTCGCGCCGACCGCGGTGAGCGCGACGCCGGACGCGCCCCAGATCCCGTAGGCGACGCCGACGGCCATGCCGGCCTTCAGCACGCGGGTGAGGAACCCGAAGGCGGTGAGGTAGCCCGCGACGACGAGCGCGTACCAGCCGGGTGCGTCGACGGCGGCCTGGAGGGCGAGGGCGGCGGTCACCTCGGCGACGATGGCGGCGCCGAGGAGGAGCCACCTCACGAGGCGGCCGTCCGGGCGGCCCGGCGCGAGGGGATGCGGGAGAGGGAGGTCATGCGGAGACCGTATCGCGGGATTCGGCCGGGTGGCCCAATCGGATCCCGCGCGCAGGTCCCTCCGAGCCGATGCGCAGGCACGCGGCCGGCGTCAGGCCCCGGGCAGCGTCAGCGTGAGGATCCCGTCGCGCACCTCGACGGTGGTGCCGCGGTGGTCGCGCACGCGGGGGAGGCCGACGGTGGTCTCGCTCGCGTGGTCGCCCACGACGACCACGCGCATGCCGGCGGCGAGGCCCGCGCGGATCCCGGCTTCGGCGTCCTCGTAGACGATCGCGTCCGCGGGATCCACGCCGAGGCGCGACGCCGCGAGCAGGTAGCCGTCGGGGTGCGGCTTGCCGTTCTCGACGTCCTCGGCGGTGACCACGACATCCGGCACGGGGACGCCGGCGCCGGTGAGGCGGGCGCGCGCGAGCTCGAGGCCGGCGCTCGTGACGAGGGCGTGGGATCCGGCGGGCAGCGCCGCCACGAGGTCGCGGGCGCCGGGGATCTCGATGGTGGCGGGGCTGCCGTCGAGCTCCAGCCGGTCGAGCTCGGCGAGGAGCGCGGGCACGTCGCTGCCCTCGGGCGCGAACCGGGCGATGCTGTCGGCGGCGCGCACGCCGTGTATCCGCCGGATGAGGTCCTCGGGGTCGTGGCCGAAGCGCACGGCGAGCATCGTCCAGATCTCCTCGACGAGCGCGGTCGAGTCGACGAGCGTCCCGTCCATGTCGAGGAGGAGCGCGCGGGCGGTGAGCGTGACGGGGGAGGGCATGGGTCCAGTCTCCCGGACGCGTGGGCGGCGATGGCAGGAGTCGGGCAGGGAGGGGCGCGTCCGACTGTAGAGCGGCCGCACGCGCACGGCCGCCGGTGCTGCACGGTGTCGGGGTGCCCGACCCCATCCGCATCCTGTTCTCCTTCGCGCGCGGACGGGGGCACCTCGGCCCCCTGATGCCGCTCGCCCGCGTCGCCCAGGCCCGCGGCCATGCGACCGAGCTGACCGGCACGCGCGTCGTCGTGCTCGCGCAGACCGGCTTCGCGAGCCTGCATCCGGACGCGACGGGCGACGGCCGCGGCGACGAGGGCACGGGGACCCTGGCGCGCCCGCATCCCGACCGTGCCTACCCGCGCATGGCGGAGGTGTTCCTCGGCCCGCACGCCCACGCCGCCGTCGAGCGCGTGGGGCGGATCATCGCGGAGCGGCGGCCCCATGTCCTCGTGTGCGACGAGCACGACTTCGGCGCGATGGCGGCGGCCGAGCGGGCGGGCGTGCCGTGCGTCGTGGTCGAGGTGCTCGCGACCGGCTACGCGGGGTGGCGCCCGGATCTGCGGGAGGGGCTCGGGCGGCTGCGCGCGGCGGCCGGGCTCGCGCCGGATCCCGCGCTCGCCATGCTCGACGGCGACCTCGTGATCGTGCCGTTCCCGGCGTCGCTCCGCGGGCCGGACGCCGTGCCGCGTCCCGTGCTGCGCGTGCGGCCGGAGCCGCCGGAGACCGCGGACGCGCA
>NZ_QWGT01000007.1 GCF_003576405.1 Clavibacter lycopersici | reverse complement strand
CGCCCCGCGGGATGACGAGCGGCCCCGCCGCGGCGCCCGCCGGAGCTGATCCGCGCCCGGCCCGTCACGGGCCGCGACCGCCCCTCGTTACGATGGGCAGGTGATCCCCACCCTCGCCGACGTCGTCCGGGTGGTCGAGGACGCCTGGCCGCCCGCCGGCGCCGCCGACTGGGACGCCTCCGGGCTCGTCTCCGGGGATCCGCGTCGCAGCGTCCGCCGCATCCACCTGGCCGTCGACGCCGTGCGCGCCACGGTCGACGAGGCGGTCGCGTCCGACGCCGACCTGCTCCTCGTGCACCATCCGCTCCTCCTGCGGGGCGTGACCACGATCGCCGAGACGGGCTACAAGGGCGCGCTCCTCGCGGACCTCGTCCGCGCCGGCTGCGCCCTGCACGCGTCGCACACCACGGCCGACGTGGTCGAGGAGGGCACGTCGGGCCGGCTCGCCGCGCTCCTGGGGCTGGTGCCCGAGACCGTCCGGCCGCTCGATCCCGCCGAGGGCGGAGTCCGCGGCATCGGCCGGGTCGGCGACCTGCCCGCCCCCACGACGCTCGGCCGCCTCGCCGGGGAGCTCGCCCGCATCCTGCCGCCGACGGCGACGGGGATCCGCGTCGCGGGACCCTACGACGCACCGGTCACCCGCGTGGCCCTGTGCGGGGGAGCGGGGGACTCGCTGCTCTCCGCCCCCGAGGTCGTCGCCGCCGACGTCTACATCACCTCCGACCTCCGGCACCACCCGGCGAGCGAGGCGCGCGAGTCCGCCGCGCTGCGCGGAGGCACGCCGTACCTCATCGACACCTCCCACTGGGCGAGCGAGTGGCTCTGGCTGGACCAGGCGGCCGGGACCCTGCGGCAGGCGCTCCCCGACGTGGAGGTCACCGTGAGCGACATCCGCACGGACCCCTGGGACTTCGCCGTCACGCAGTGACCGCCCGCCGCGCGGCCGGGCCCGCGCATCCACGACACGCATCGCGTGCCCGCCGCACCGACCGGCGGAGCCGCACCACGAGAGGGAGAGCATGAAAGCCGATCCGAGCATCCAAAAGGAGCTCCTCGACCTGCAGCAGATCGACAGCAGGCTCACGCACCTCACGCGCCAGCTCGCGCAGCTGCCGCAGCTGAAGGAGATCGACGCGCTGCAGCGGGAGATGGAGCTCGTCCGCCGTCGCCTCGGCGAGCGGACCGGCGTCGTGGAGGACGCCCAGACCGAGCTCACGCGCATCGAGTCGGACGTCGCCGTCGTGCAGGCGCGCATGGACCGCGACCGGAGCCGCATCGAGGCCGGCGGCAGCTCCAAGGACGTCCAGGCGCTCGAGCGCGAGCTGGAGTCCCTGCTGCGTCGCCGCGACACGCTCGAGGAGGTCGAGCTCGAGGTGATGCAGCGGCTCGAGGAGGCGCAGGCCGCGCAGGCCGAGGTCGTCGTCGAGCGCGACGCGCTGGCCGAGCGCCTCGCGGCCGTGGAGGCGGAGCGCGACGCCGCGGCCGTCGAGCTGCGCGCGCAGGCCGAGCAGGCGCGGCGGGACCGCGACGCGCTCGCGACCCGGTTCCCCGAGGACCTCCTCGCGCTGTACGAGAAGCAGCGCGCCCGCTACGGAGTGGGCGCCGCGATGCTGCACCGCGGCATCTCGCTCGGCAGCAACATCGCCCTCCACCAGAGCGACCTCGACGCGCTGCGGAAGCGCGCGCCCGACGACGTCGTCATCGATCCCGAGAGCAACGCCATCCTCGTGCGCACGGACGAGTCGGGCCTCTAGCGGGAGGACCGCCCGACGGCCTGCCCTAGACTCGTCCCCGCGGATGGGTCGGCAAGACGGTCGCGTCGCGGAGGATCCCGAGAGGGGGAGACCGCGCCGAGGAACGTCCGGGCTCCGCAGAGCAGGGCGGTGGGTAACACCCACCCGGGGCGACCCGCGAGACAGTGCAACAGAGAGCAGACCGCCCGTCGCGCGAGCGGCGGGTGAGGGTGAAACGGCGGTGTAAGAGACCACCAGCGGCCCGAGTGATCGGGTCGGCTATGCAAACCTCGCCCGGAGCAAGGTCGAACAGGGGACGCACAGGCTGCTCGTCCAGTCCCCGGGTAGACCGCTGGAGGGCTGCGGTGACGCAGCTCCGAGATAGATGGCCGTCCATGGTGCCTTACGGCACAGGGACAGAACCCGGCGTATCAGCCGGCCCATCCGCATCCACACGACGAAGCGGCCGGATCCCCCAGGGGTCCGGCCGCTCTCGTCGTCCGCGGTGATGCGGCGGGTCAGTCCTCGGGCTTCGTCTTGTCGACGAGGTCGTCGGCGGGCGCGTGCGTGCTCGCACCGACCGCGTGCGCGGCGAGGGCCGCGGCGCCCATGATGCCCGCGTTGTTGCGCAGCTCCGCCGGCACGATGGGGGTGCGCAGCCGCAGCAGCGGCAGGAAGTGCTTGTGGTTCTTGGACACGCCGCCGCCCACGATGAACAGCTCCGGCCACATCAGCTTCTCGAGCTGGCCGTAGTACACCTGCAGCCGGGCGGCCCAGCGCTTCCAGTTGAGGTGCGCGCGCTCCTTGGCGGCGTACGAGGCGCGGCGCTCGAAGTCGCGGCGACCCGCGACGTCCATGTGGCCGAGCTCGGCGTTCGGGATCAGGACGCCGTCGTGGATGAGGGCCGTGCCGATCCCCGTGCCGAGCGTGGTCATGATGACGAGACCCCGCACGTCCTTGGCCGCGCCGTAGCGGGCCTCCGCGTAGCCGGCCGCGTCCGCGTCGTTGACGAAGGTGATCTCGAGGCCCAGGCGCTCCTCGAAGAGCTTCTCGGCCTCGAGGCCGATCCAGGTGGGGGAGACGTTCGCGGCCGACATGGTCGTGCCGTGCACGATCGCGGCGGGAAAGCACACGCCGAGGGGGGTGCCCGCGGGGACCTCGCCGAGCTCCTCGATGATCGTCTTGACGGTGGCCACGATGTCCTCGGGCTCGCCGCCCTGGGGCGTCGGCAGCTTGACGCGCTCGCTGCGCAGCTCACCGGTCGCGACGTCCACGATGGCGCCCTTGATGCCGGTCCCGCCGATGTCGATGCCGATTGCGGTCGTCGCGTCGTCGCTCATGGCACCGACACTACCGGCTCGTCCGGCCCCGACCGGCCTGCCTGCCGCGGCGGACGGGCCTAGCATCGGCAGCATGAGCGACAGCGACGAGCAGTACTGGTACGACGACCGCACGGGCGAGGTGGAGAAGGGGATGCTGTCCCCGGCGGCCCACCGGATCGGCCCGTTCGCCACGGCGGAGGAGGCGGCGAGGGCGCCGCAGAGGCTGCGCGAGCGCGCCGAGCAGTGGGCCGCGGAGGACCGCGACGACGACTGAGGGTCGCCGCCCGGGTCAGTCGGAGTAGCTCTCCGCCTCGGCGGGGAACGCGCCGCTGACCACGTCGTCGCGGTAGCGCGTCGCGGCGTCCAGCAGCACGGCGCGCATGTCCGCGTAGCGACGCACGAAGCGCGGCACCCGCCCGGCGGTCAGGCCCGCGAAGTCGGTCCACACGAGGATCTGCCCGTCCGTGCCGTTGCCGGCGCCGATGCCGATCGTCGGGATCCGCAGGTCCTCGCTCACGCGCCGCGCGACGTCCTGCGGCACCATCTCGAGCACGACCGCGAAGGCGCCTGCGTCCTCGACGGCGCGCGCGTCCGCGAGCAGCGCCTCGGCCGCGTCGCCGCGGCCCTGGATGATGTGGCCGCCGAGCCCGTGCTCGCTCTGCGGCGTGAAGCCGATGTGGCCCATCACCGGGATCCCGGAGGAGACGACGCGCCGGATCTGCTCGGCGCTGCGCACCCCGCCCTCGAGCTTGACGGCGTGGGCGCGGGCCTCCTTCATGAAGCGCACGGCGGTGGCGAGGGCCTGGTCGGGCCCGGACTCGTAGGACCCGAACGGCAGGTCGGCCACCACGAGCGCGCGCTGGGCTGAGCCCGCGACGGCGCGCGCGAGGGGGATCAGCTCGTCGACCGTCACCGGCACGGTCGTGTCGTAGCCGAGCACGGTGTTGCCGGCGGAGTCCCCGACGAGCAGGAAGTCGATGCCGGCCTCGTCGAAGACGCCGGCGGTGAGCATGTCGTAGCTCGTGAGCCCCGTGATCTTGAGGCCCTGCTCCTTCGCGCGGGCGAAGTGCCGGATGCGCACCCGCCGCGGCCCGCCGGAGGGCTCGCTCGGGAGGCGGGCCGGATCGGACGGGGGGACGGCAGCGTCGGGGCTCTGCATGTCACGGAGTCTACGGCGGGCCCCGCGCCCGCTCGGCCGGGCCCCTGGTCAGCCGGTAGGTTGGACACCGACGAGAGGGTGGTGGATGGACAAGCAGCGTGACTTCGTCCTGCGGACGATCGAGGAGCGCGGGATCAAGTTCGTGCGCCTCTGGTTCACCGACGTGACCGGCACCCTGAAGTCCGTGGCGATCGCCCCGGCCGAGGTCGAGGGCGCGTTCGCCGAGGGCCTCGGGTTCGACGGCTCGGCCATCGAGGGCCTCACCCGGTCCTACGAGGCCGACATGCTGGCCCACCCGGATCCGACGACGTTCCAGATCCTCCCGTGGCGCGGCGAGATCGACCCGACGGCGCGCATGTTCTGCGACATCTCCACGCCCGACGGGCAGCCGGCCATCGCGGATCCCCGCAACGTCCTCAAGCGCACGCTGGAGAAGGCGGCCGACCGCGGCTTCACCTTCTACACGCACCCCGAGATCGAGTTCTACCTGCTCAAGTCGAGCGAGTTCGGCGTCGACGGACCGGAGCCCGTGGACGCGGCGGGCTACTTCGACAACGTCCCCGGCGGAACGGCGCACGACTTCCGCCGCCGCTCGGTGCGCATGCTCGAGGACCTCGGCATCTCGGTGGAGTTCAGCCACCACGAGGCGGGCCCCGGCCAGAACGAGATCGACCTCCGCTACGCGGACGCGCTCACGACGGCGGACAACATCATGACCTTCCGCACCGTCATCAAGGAGGTGGCGATCGAGCAGGGCGTCTACGCGACGTTCATGCCGAAGCCGCTCGCCGCGCAGCCCGGCAGCGGGATGCACACGCACATGTCGCTCTTCGAGGGCGACGTCAACGCGTTCTACGCGTCCGGCGCCGAGTACCAGCTCTCCACCATCGGCCGCCAGTTCATCGCGGGCCTGCTCCGCCACGCGCCCGAGATCACGGCCGTCACGAACCAGTTCGTGAACTCGTACAAGCGGCTCTGGGGCGGCGGCGAGGCGCCCAGCTTCGTCACGTGGGGGCACAACAACCGGTCCGCCCTCGTGCGCGTCCCGCTGTACAAGCCCAACAAGGGCAACAGCTCGCGCGTCGAGTACCGCGCCATCGACTCCGCGGCGAACCCGTACCTGTCCTTCTCGCTCATGCTGGCCGCGGGCCTCAAGGGCATCGAGGAGGGCTACGAGCTGCCGGCCGAGGCCGAGGACAACGTGTGGAGCCTGAGCGACGCCGAGCGCCGCGCCCTCGGCTACGCGCCGCTGCCGTCGAGCCTCGACCACGCGATCCAGCTGATGGAGCGCTCCGAGCTCGTCGCCGAGACGCTGGGGGAGCAGGTGTTCAACTACGTCCTGCTCAACAAGCGGCAGGAGTGGCGCGACTACCGCGCCCAGGTGACGCCGTACGAGCTGCGCTCCAACCTCGAGATGCTCTGAGCCGGATCCGCGGCAGGCGCATCACGACCGACATCCGACGACGAGGCCGGAGCGAGCCATGAGACGTGGGCAGACCCTGCTCGGCGCGTTGGCGCGAGCGGGCTTCGCGCACCTGAGCGAGGTCGGCGAGGCCCTCGAGGAGGCCGCGGGGCTCTCCGGGTGGGCGGAGGCCGACCTGGTCGAGGCGCTGCACTCCAGCGCGGATCCGGACGGCGCCCTCGACGCGCTCGTCCGGCTGCTGCGGTCGGACCCCGTGCGCACGCGCGCCGTGCTCGCCGATCCCGACGCGCGCCACCGGCTGGCGCGGGTGCTCGGATCCTCGCGGGGGCTCGCGGAGTTCCTCACGCGCCACACCGTCGAGCTGGAGGCCTTCGCGCGGCCGCTGGAGGGGATGCCCGCCCCCGCCGACGTCCGGACCCGCCTGCTCGACGCGGTCCGCGCGGTCGACGGCGTAGCGGAGCTCACCGGTCCCGCCGCGCGCTCGGCCCTTCGGATCCGCTACCGCGCCCTCGTCGCGCGCGTCGCCGCATGGGACCTCGTGCACCCGGATCCGCTGGCGGCCGTGCGCCCCGTCACCGCCGCGCTGGCCGACCTCGCGGGCGCGGCCCTCGAGGCCTCCCTCGCCGTCGCCCGGGCGGAGCTGTCCGCCCCCGGGACCTTCGGCCGCGCGCGCCCCGAGGAGATCGCCGCGACGCGCCTCGCGATCATCGGCATGGGCAAGGCCGGCGCCCGCGAGCTCAACTACGTCAGCGACGTCGACGTCATCTTCGTCGCGGAGGCCGCGACCGACGCGGACGGTGAGACGGTCATCGAGCCGTCCCGCGCGGTCGAGCTCGCCACGCGACTCGCCGTGCTCACCATGCGCGGCATCGACGAGCACGAGATCGAACCGGCCCTGTGGGAGGTCGACGCCAACCTGCGACCGGAGGGCAAGGCGGGCGCGCTCGTCCGCACCCTCGACTCGCATCTCGCGTACTACGAGCGGTGGGCCAAGGACTGGGAGTTCCAGGCGCTGCTCAAGGCACGGCCCCTCGCGGGCGACGCCGAGCTGGGGGAGCGCTACGCCGACGCCGTCGCGCCGCTCGTCTGGTCCAGCGCATCGCGTGAGGGCTTCGTCGGCCAGGTGCAGCGGATGCGCACGCGCGTCACCGACAACATCCCCGCCGACCAGCTGCATCAGCAGATCAAGCTCGGGCCGGGCGGGATCCGCGACATCGAGTTCACGGTGCAGCTCCTGCAGCTCGTGCACGGGCAGACCGACGAGGCCGTCCGCGACCGCAGCACGCTGGCCGCGCTGGCCGCCCTCGCGGACGCGGGCTACATCGGCCGCACGGAGGCCGGTGAGTTCGCGAAGGACTACCGCTACCTCCGGCTGCTGGAGCACCGGCTGCAGCTGGACCAGCTGCGGCGCACCCACCTGATGCCGACCGACGAGGAGCGGCTGCGGATCCTCGCCCGCAGCACCGGGCTGGACGGGCGCGCCGAGGAGCTCGCTGCCCGCTGGAACGCCACCAAGACGGCAGTCCGCACCCTCCATGAGCGCTTGTTCTACCGGCCGCTCCTGGCCGCGGTCGCGTCGCTGCCTGAGGAGTCGCTCGCGCTCACGAGCGACCAGGCTGCCGCCCGCCTCTCCGCCATCGGCTTCGTGGATGCGCGCGGCGCTCTCGCCCACATCCGCGCGCTCACGCAGGGGGTGTCCCGCAGCGCCGCCATCCAGCGCCACCTCCTGCCGGTGCTCCTGCAGTGGTTCGCCGACGGCCCGGATCCCGACCACGGCCTGCTCGCGTTCCGCCGGCTCAGCGAGGCGCTGGGGGAGTCGAACTGGTTCCTCCGGATGCTCCGCGACTCGGCGGGGGCCGCGCAGCGTCTCGCGCAGGTGCTCTCGGGCTCCCGCTTCGTCTCGGAGCTGCTCGACCGCGTCCCCGAGACGGCCGCGTGGCTCGCGCGCGACGAGGACCTGCGGCCCCGCACCTGGGCCGCCCTCGAGGAGGAGGCCGTCGCCACCGTCAACCGGCATCCCACCGCCGATGCCGCGGCCGCGGCACTGCGCACCCTGCGCCGCCGGGAGGTCCTGCGCCTGGCCATCGGCGCGATCGTGGGCGTCACGCACGTCGAGACGCTCGGACCGTCCCTTGCCGACATCACCACGGCGACGCTCCGCGGTGTCATGCGCGCGATCCGCCGCGAGGACGGGCCCTGGCCCGAGTTCGCCGTGGTGGCCATGGGGCGGTACGGGGGCGCCGAGCTGGGCTTCGGATCCGACGCCGACGTCATGTACGTGTTCCGGCCGATCGCCGGCATGGATCCCGAGCTCGCCCAGCGCCGGGCCCAGCTCATCGTGGCCGAGCTGACGCGCCTCACCGAGGACTCGCGGCTCCCGCTCGACCTCGACACGGGACTGCGCCCGGAAGGACGGAACGGCCCCGTCGTGCGCTCGTTCGCCTCCTACCGCGCGTACTACGAGCGCTGGTCGCTCACGTGGGAGGCGCAGGCGCTGCTCCGCGCCCGCGGCGTGGTCGGCGACAGCGGCCTCATCGCCGACTTCACCGCGCTCGCGGACCGCTTCCGGTACCCGGAGGGCATCGGCGACGCGGACGTCCGCGAGATCAAGCGGATCAAGGCGCGCGTCGAGAACGAGCGCCTGCCGCAGGGCGCGGATCCCACCAGGCACCTGAAGCTCGGGCGCGGCTCCCTCAGCGACGTCGAGTGGCTCGTCCAGCTGATCCAGCTGCAGAACGCCCACGCCCACCCGGAGCTGCGGACCCCGACGACGCTCGGCGCCCTCGACGCGGCGGTGACGGCCGGGCTGGTGCTCCCCGGCGATGCGGGCCGCCTCCGCGACGCCTGGCTCCTCGCCTCCCGCGTCCGCTCGGCCATGACGCTGTGGACCAACCGCACCGCGGACGTGCTCCCCGCCGATCGCGCCGCACTCGACGCCATCGCCCGCCTGCTCGAGTACCCGCCCGGCTCGGCGACCGTGCTCGAGGAGGAGTACCTCGGCGTCACGCGACGGTCTCGCGGCGTCTTCGAGCGGCTCTTCTACGGGCTGGACGAGACACCCGACCCACGCGGCGCCTGACGCGATCCGCGCGGATCCGCTCCGACGCGGAGGCCCCGGCACGACGACGGGCCGCCCTCCCGGAGGAGGACGGCCCGTGCGTCACGCGTCCCGCAGGACGCCGGCGGGATCAGACGCCGTAGTACAGCTCGAACTCGAACGGGTGCGGGCGCTGCGCGAGGGGCTTGATCTCCATCTCGCGCTTGTACTCGATCCACGTCTCGATGAGGTCGGGCGTGAACACGTTGCCGGCGGTGAGGAACTCGTGGTCGGCCTCGAGCGCCTCGAGGGCGGCGCCGAGGGACGCGGGAACCTGCGGGATGTTCTTCGCCTCCTCGGGCGGGAGCTCGTAGAGGTCCTTGTCGACGGGCTCGTGCGGCTCGATGCGGTTCTTGATGCCGTCGATGCCGGCCATCAGCTGCGCCGCGAACGCGAGGTACGGGTTGCTCGACGCGTCGGGGGCGCGGAACTCGATGCGCTTGGCCTTCGGGTTCGTGCCCGTGATCGGGATGCGGATGGACGCCGAGCGGTTGCCCGCGGAGTACACCAGGTTGACGGGCGCCTCGAAGCCGGGCACGAGGCGGTGGTACGAGTTCACCGTCGGGTTCGTGAAGGCGAGGATGGCCGGCGCGTGCTTGAGGATGCCGCCGATGTACCAGCGCGCGAGGTCGGACAGGCCGCCGTAGCCGGCCTCGTCGTAGAACAGCGGCTTGCCGTCGTTCCACAGCGACTGGTGCGTGTGCATGCCCGAGCCGTTGTCGCCGAAGAGCGGCTTCGGCATGAACGTGGCCGTCTTGCCCCACTGCTCGGCCGTGTTCTTCACGATGTACTTGAACTTCAGGATGTCGTCCGCCGCGTGGACCATCGTGTCGAAGCGGTAGTTGATCTCGGCCTGGCCGCCCGTGCCCACCTCGTGGTGCGCGCGCTCGAGGATGAGGCCGGCGTCGATCAGCTTGAGGCTGATGTCGTCGCGGAGGTCGGCCTGCTTGTCGACCGGGCTGACGGGGAAGTAGCCGCCCTTGTAGGGCGTCTTGTTGCCGAGGTTGCCGCCCTCCTCCTCGCGTCCCGAGTTCCAGGCGCCCTCCTCGGAGTCGACCGAGTAGAAGCTCGTGTGCTGGTTCACCTCGTAGCGGACGTCGTCGAAGATGTAGAACTCCGCCTCGGGCGCGAAGAACGCGGTGTCGGCGATGCCGGACGCGGCGAGGAACTTCTCGGCCTTCTTGGCCACCTGGCGCGGGTCGCGGGCGTAGATCTCGCCGTTGCGGGGGTTGTAGATGTCGAACACCATGATGAGGGTGCGCTCGATGCGGAACGGGTCGATGTACGCCGTCGTCACGTCCGGGATGAGCTGCATGTCGGACTCGTGGATGCTCGCGAAGCCGCGGATGGACGAGCCGTCGAAGAGCTGGCCGACGGAGAAGAACTCCTCGTCGACGGTGGACGCGGGGATGTTGAAGTGCTGCTGCACCCCGGGCAGGTCGGTGAACCGGATATCGAGGAACTTGACGTCGGTGTCCTTGATGAACGCGAGCACCTCGGATGAGTCTCTGAACATGTGCTGTCTCCAAAAGGGGGCCGGAGCGGATGAGACTGACGGTTTCAGCCTCTCCGACCCTAGGGGGAAGGGGTTACCTCGCCATAACCGCCGTGTTTCCGCGATGTTACGCAGGCTGTCCCGGGCGCGTCGGCGACGCCTCCCATGGCCCGCCGACCAGGGGATCCGCGGCGCCCGCGCCTAGGATCGGGAGGTGCCCGCGACTCCCACGAACCCCGACCTCGGCGATCCCGGCCGCAACCGCTGGCCGGGGGAGCGCCTCGGCCTCCCCGAGCGCGGCCGCGGGTCCGTGGCGCGGGCCGGCCGCCGCATCGTCGGCATCTGTATCGACTGGGCCATCGCCGTGCTGGTCTCCTGGGCCTTCTTCGCCTACGACGCCACGGCCACGCTCGCGATCTTCGCCGTCATGCAGTACGTCCTCGTGATCACCCTCGGCGGCAGCGTCGGGCACGTCGTGCTCGGCATGCGCGTCCGCCCGCTCCAGGGCGGGTACGTGTCGCTGTGGCGTCCCGCCCTGCGCACCGTGCTGCTGTGCCTGGTCCTGCCGGCGGTCGTGTGGAACGCGGACCAGCGCGGCCTCCACGACGTGTTCTCGGGGACGGTGCTGGTCCGCACCTCCTGAGGCTCCCCGCGCAGTCGCGGCGACGGCACGGGCACCTGCTGGAGGCTCGCGCCGTCCACGCTCCAGGCGGGATCAGCCGGGCTCGCACCCGAGGTACACGAGCTCCGGGTCGACCCCGCCGAGCACGACCCGGGCAGGGGATCCCGCGCGCATCGCGCCGAGCTCGCGGCTCTCGGTCTCCCGGCCGTCGTCGGACCGCCCCGTGGTGACCTCGAAGCGGACCAGCGCAGCGCTGCAGTCCTCCGGCGCGGTCATGTCGAGGAGCGTGCACGAGGTCGTGTCCACGCACTCGCTGGCCCGGGACGCGGGATCGTCGACGGGCACGACGACCGCCCCCCGGGTCAGGTCGGCGCCCACCGTGGTGAAGCGCGCGCGCGTCGAGTCCTGGAAGCTGACGACGACGACCAGCACCCCGGCCAGCGCGCAGACCGCGGCGATCGACGGTCCGAGGCCGCGGCGGGCGCGCTCCCGCCGGGAGCGGCCGTAGGGCGAGAGCCGTTCGGGCGCCGGCGAGCGGGGAGGGTCCGACGGCATCCGATCGCGTGCCTGCGGACCCCGGCCGGCGGCTGGCCCCGTGGGGCCCGCGGCCGTGCGCTGCCGGAGGAGCAGGACATCCCGCGCGAGGGTCAGCTGCACGAAGCGCTCGTGCGCCGCCCTCAGCTGCTGCGGCGTGGCGCCGGGCAGCCGGTCGGGATGCGTCTCGCGTGCCTGCCTGAGGTACGCGCGGCCGATCGTCGGACGATCCGCGTCCGCGTCGACGCCGAGCAGCGCCGAAGCGGAGGACGGATCCATGGGCTCAGTCTGCGCCGGGCTCGTCACCTGCGCAAACACCGCGCGACAGCCGGATCAGCGTGCCCGCGACGGACGGACCTTGAACGGGTCGACGCCCTTGGGGATGGGCATGCTGTTCTGGCCGAGCGAGGTGAGGCGGTTGTTGACGGCCATGACCTCCGCCTTGGTGATGGTGCGGGGGAAGCGCTGCAGGCGGCCGGCCAGCTTGTGCAGCTCGACGGAGTCGGCGTCGGGGCCGACGAACACGAAGTGGACCGGCACGTTCGGCAGCACGCGGGCGATCTTGCGGCGCTCGTCCTCGAGCATGCGCGTGGTGCGGCTCTTGGGGCCCTCGCCGATGAGGGCGACGCCGGGGCGTCCCACTGCGCGGTACACGGCGTCCTGCGACTTGCCGTTGACGGCCACGGGCATCTCGCTGCCGACCCATCCGCGCTTCAGCGAGCTCCGGAGGACGACGCCCACGGCACCGGGCTGGCCCTTGATCTGCAGGTAGGCCGCGCGCTCCGCCTTGCGTCCGAGGACGATGAGGAAGGCGAGGATGCCCGCGAACACGCCGGCGATGACGAACAGGATGGCGGTCAGCCAGCTGCCGCCGGTGGCTAAGATCGCGAGCAGGATGCCGACGACGATCGGGCCCAGCAGCGCCAGGAGCATCCACCAGACCGAGCTCTTGTCGTAGCGCCGGGTCATCTGGAAGACCTGCCACATCTGCTTGATGCGGCCGGGTTCCTTGGGTGCCTTCGGAGAGGCTGTCTTGCGGGCCATGGTGCCCAGGATACCGGTGCACGGCCGGCCGCAGGAACGGCGTCGTCCCCCACAGGTGCGTGATGCGGCCACGATCCCCAGAGGCGGCCGCGGAGGGGCGCCCGTCTCCGCACCCCCGGCACACTCCCCAGGTGCGGATGCCCGGTCCCCGGCGACGGAGCCGAGCGCGGTCGCACAGAGGAGAGGACACACATCGATGCGTGACGGACGTGGTCGGCCGCGTGACGGGCGACCCGCGAGGTGGAAGCGGGACGACGGGGCCCCCGCCGGGGCAGCCGGGTCCGATCGATCGGCATCGGCGAGCCCCCCGGCGCCGCGGAGGCGCCGGGGCGGGGCGGTCCGCGGGACGAGCGGGTCCGGGGATGTCGGCACGACGGTCGCGGGGTACCGCCTCGTGCGGCTGATCGGGAAGGGCAGCCGCTGCGACGTGCACCTGGCCCGGCCCTGCCGTCCCCAGGATCCCGCGGCCGGACCGACGGAGAACGTCGCCGTGAAGATCGTGCCGGCCACCGAGCGCAGCCGAGGGGAGGCGGAGATCCTCGCCCTGCAGGCGGTCTCGTCCGAGCACGTGGTCGCGCTGCGTGACGTCGCCACCCTCGCCGACGGCAGCCTGTGCATCGTCCAGTCGCTCGGTCAGCGCGGCACCGCCGCGGCCCTGCTCGGCCGACGCGGCAGCCTCACGCGCGGGGAGACCGTGACGCTCGTGGCCTCCGTGCTCCGCGGGCTGGGCGACCTCCACCAGGCCGGGTTCGCGCACGGCGCCGTCGACCTGACGCACGTCGTCATCGACACGACAGGACGTCCGATGCTGGGCGGCCTCGGGTCCTCCTGCGTCGTAGACGGAGGAGCGGAGGACCGGCTCCGCGGCGTCGACCCCGTGGAGCAGGATCTGGCGAGGGTCGCGCGCATCGTGCAGGCTCTTCTCGACCCGGCGGACGCGGGAGGGCGCGCCTCCGGGGATCGGTGGGACACATGGCAGGCGCTCCTCGACTCCGCGATCCACGGGGAGTCCGACCTCACGGCACACGACCTCGCGGAGCGGCTGCTCGACGTCGCGGATGCTGCCCCGTTGGCCGAGGCGGCGGGATCCTCGCGCGGGGTGGATGACGACGAGCCCGCCCTACCGCGCGGCGCGGCCTCCGCGACCCTCCGAGCCCCTACCGACCGGGTCCCCCGCACGACCACTGGTCGCCGTGCGCGTCGGCCCTCCATGGCCACGCCGCCGGGCACGCACCGCCGGCACCGAGCAGTGCGCCAGCCTGGTGGTTCCGCCGCGCGCCGAGTCCGCGGCGCGGTGAGGAGAGAGCTCCGATCGGTCCGCCCGCGCGTCTGGGCGCTCGGGGCCTCCGCCCTCCTGCTCCTGATGCTGGGAGCCGTGGCGGTCCCGCTCCTCACCGGCCCCGCTCGCGGCGCGACGTTCGCGCCGGCGAGCACGTCGACCCCGACGACGACGCCGGGCACCAGCGCGGACGCGGAGGAGCCTCAGGCGACCGACACCGACGTGCAGACTGCGGCGTCCCCGGATCCGGACGTCGCCGCGCCGGCCCTCCTCCGGCTCCGGGCGGCCTGCCTGCGCCGTACCGACGTCACGTGCCTGAGCGGCGTGGACGAGGCGGGGTCCGCCGTCGAGGACGCGGATCGGAGCGCCATGGCCGCAAGCACGACCGAATCCCTCGACGACGCAGCACTCCATGCCGCGGATGCCCTCGGACCCGCACAGCGCCTGGGGGACGGTGCCCTCATCGAGCTGCGGCCCGGCGTCGACGCCGACGCCGCGGCCCCGTCAGCCCCCGCCGACGGAACCGGGGGATCCGCCTCCGGACGCCGACCGGCCTCCCTCCTGATAGTCAGGGGGGAGGCCGGATGGCGGATCAGGGACCTGATGGACGACCGGTGAGATCGCCGCGGAGCCCTTCGGGTGGCTAGATGCCCAGGTCGGCGTCGAACGCGCCCGCCTCGAGCCGGTTCTTGACGGCGACGAGGAAGCGGGAGGCGTCGGCCCCGTCGACGATCCTGTGGTCGTAGGACAGCGCGAGGTAGACGGTCGAGCGGATGGCGATGGTGTCCTGCCCGTCCGCCGTGATGACCACCGGGCGCTTGGTCACGATGCCGGTGCCCAGGATCGCGGACTGCGGCAGGAACACCACGGGGGTGTCGAACAGCGCGCCGCGCGATCCGGTGTTGGTCAGCGTGAAGGTGCCGCCGGCGAGCTCGTCCGGCGACAGCTTGTTGTCGCGCGTGCGAGCGGCGAGGTCGGCGATCTCCGACGCGAACTGCGCGAGGTTCTTGCCCTCGGCGTTCTTCACGACGGGCGTGAGCAGACCGCGCTCCGTGTCGACCGCGATGCTGATGTTCTCGTGGTCGGGGTACACGATGCTGTCGCCGTCGACCGTCGCGTTCACGACGGGGTACGCCTTGAGCGCCTCCGCGGCGGCGAGGGCGAAGAACGGCAGGAACGAGAGCTTGACGCCGGTCTTCTCGAGGAAGTCGCCCTTCACGCGGTCGCGGAAGCGGGCGACCTTCGTGACGTCGACCTCGACCACCGAGGTCAGCTGCGCGGTGGACTGCATCGACACGACAGCGCGGTCGGCGATGAGCTTGCGCATGCGCGACATCTTGGCGGTGGTGCCGCGTAGCGGGGACGTCTCGAGGGGAGCGGCGGCGGCGGGCGCGGCGGGAGCCGAGGCCGTCGGGGCGCTCTTCGAGGCGGCGGCCTCGGCGGCGGCGAGCACGTCCTCCTTGCGGATGCGTCCGCCCACACCGGTACCGGTCACGGTGCCGATGTCGACGCCGCGCTCGTTGGCGAGCTTCCGGACCAGGGGGGTGACGTAGCCCGCGTTGCCGGAAGCCGCCGGAGCCGCGGCAGGAGCCGGCGCAGCGGCAGGAGCAGCGGCAGGAGCCGGAGCTGCGGCAGCGGGTGCCGGCGCTGCCGGGGCGGGAGCGGGGGTCTCCTGGGCAGCGGGGGTCTCCTGCTCGGCGGCCGGGGCCGGCTCGGGCTCGACGGGCGCAGGGGCCTCCGCGTCGTCGTCCGCCTCGGTGGAGGGGATCACGGTGTCCTCGACGGCCTCGTCAGCCGCTGCCTCGGGCTCCTCGGTCGCGGCGGCGGGCTCCTCGGCGGCGGGCTCCTCGGCGGGAGCGTCACCGCCGCCGGACCCGTCGCCGATGCGCACCAGGACGGCGCCGACCTCGACGGTCTCGTCCTCCTGGACGAGGATCTCCTCGATCACGCCGGCGACGGGCGAGGGGATCTCGGTGTCGACCTTGTCGGTCGACACCTCGAGCAGGGGCTCGTCGACCTCGACGTGGTCGCCGACGTTCTTGAGCCAGCGGGTCACCGTGCCCTCGGTGACGCTCTCGCCGAGTGCGGGGAGGTTGACGGATTCGCTCATGGGGTTGTCTCCTTCAGGCCCGACTCCGGACCCGGCTTGTGTGTCGGTGTTGGCAGGGTGCTACAGGGCGTGCAGAGGGGTCCCGGCGAGGGCCAGGTGGGCCTCCCCGAGCGCCTCGTTCTGAGTGGGGTGGGCGTGCACCAGGCCGGCGACGTCCTCGGGGTAGGCCTCCCAGTTCACGATGAGCTGGCCTTCGCCGATGAGCTCGCCGACGCGCGCGCCGATCATGTGGATGCCGACGACGGGGCCGTCCTGCACGCGGACCACCTTGATGGATCCCGCCGTGCCGAGGATGGAGCTCTTGCCGTTGCCGCCGAGGTTGTACTCGTAGGAGGAGACCTTGTCGGCGCCGAACTTCTCGACGGCCTTCGCCTCGCTGTAGCCGACGCTCGCGACCTCGGGGTCGGAGTAGGTGACCTTGGGGATGTTGATGTCCTCGACGACGACGGGCTTGTTGCCCGCGATCTCCTCGGCGACGAAGATGCCCTGCTGGAACCCGCGGTGCGCGAGCTGCAGGCCGGGGACGATGTCCCCCACCGCGTAGACGCCGGGGATGCTGGTCTGGAGCCGCTCGTCCGTGAGCACGAACCCGCGGTCCGTCTTCACGCCCGCCTCCTCGAACCCGAGGCCCTGCGTGGCGGGGCCGCGGCCGACGGCGACCAGCAGGATGTCGGCGTCGTAGGACGTGCCGTCCTCCAGCGTGACCTGGACGCCCTGGTCGTCCTGCGTGACCTGCTTGAAGCGCACGCCGAGCGAGAACGCGATGCCGCGCTTGCGGAACGCCCGCTCGAACTGCTTGCTGATCGACTCCTCCTCGTTGGGCACGAGGTGGGGGAGGGCCTCGATGATCTGCACGTCCACGCCGAAGGAGCGCCAGACGGAGGCGAACTCGACGCCGATGACGCCGCCGCCGAGGATCGCCACCTTCTTGGGGATGTAGTCGAGCTCGAGGGCCTGCTCGCTCGTGATGACGCGGCCGCCGATCTCGAGGCCGGGGAGCGTGCGCGAGTAGGAGCCGGTCGCGAGGACGATGCTCTTCCCGGTGATGGTCTGGTCGCCGACCTGCACGGTCGTGCCGGAGGTCAGGCGCCCCTCGCCCTCGATGACGGTGATGCCGCGCGCCTTGATGAGCCCCTGGAGGCCCTTGTACTTGCTGGCGACGATGGCCTCGCGGTACGCCGTGACGCGGGCGATGTCCACACCGTCGAACGTGACGTTGACGCCGTACTTCTCCGACTCGCGCGAGACATCGGCCACCTCGGCCGAGTGCAGGAGCGCCTTCGTGGGGATGCAGCCGCGGTGGAGGCAGGTGCCGCCGAGCTTGCCCTTCTCCACGAGGCCCACGGTCTTGCCCAGCTGAACAGCACGGAGGGCCGCTGCGTAGCCGCCGCTCCCGCCGCCGAGCACCACCACGTCAAAGTTCTGTTCCGACACCCAGGATCTCCCTCGTATGCATCAAGGTCGTCTCATGCGACCGCCCGACCGGGCAGGCGCGGGACCCCCTCAGGAGGCCTCTCCGAGCCTACTACGCGCGTGAAAAACCGGCGGCCAGGGCCAGGAGCGTGCGGACGGCGACGCCGGTCGGGCCCTTGCCGGTGAAGCCGTGACCGCCGCCCTTGTTGTGCGACGGCCCGGCGATGTCGATGTGCGCCCACGGGATCCGAGGAGCGTCCTCCGCCTCGCCGGTCCGGCCCACGAACTCCTTGAGGAACACGCCCGCGACGAGCATCCCGCCGGCCGGGTTGCCGGGCTTGACGTTCGCGATGTCGGCGATGTCGGAGTTGAGGAGCGCGCGCATCTCCTCCGGGAGCGGCATGCCCCACATGCTCTCGCCCTGCTCGCGCGCCGCGTCGAGGAGGCGGGCGACCAGCGCGTCCTCGCCCATGACGGCGGAGTACCGCTCGCCGAGCGCGACCACCTGGGCGCCGGTCAGCGTCGCGATGTCGACGATGGCGTCCGGGTGCTCCTCGCTGGCGGCCACGATCCCGTCCGCCATCACGAGCCGGCCCTCCGCGTCCGTGTTCAGGACCTCGACGGTCGTGCCGCCGCGCATGCGGAGGACGTCGTCCGGCCGGATCGCGGATCCGGACGGCATGTTCTCGGCGATGCAGAGCCATGCGGTGAGGCGCACCGGCAGCTCCAGCCGCGCCGCGGCCACGACGACCTCGAGGACGGTGGCCGCGCCGGTCATGTCGTACTTCATGCCGATCATCGGCACGGCGGGCTTCAGCGAGACGCCGCCGGTGTCGTAGGTGATGCCCTTGCCCACGAGCGCGAGGTGCCGCGTCGCGCCGGCGGGGGAGTAGGCGACCTTCACGAGGCGGGGCGGGCGCGTCGAACCCTGGCCGACGCCGAGGATCCCGCCGAAGCCGTCCGCCGCGAGCGCCTCCTCGTCCCAGACGCGGACGTCGACGGGGAGCCCGGCGGTGCGCTCCCGGACGGCGTCCACGAAGGTCGCGGGGTAGAGGTCGAGGGGCGGGGTGTTGACGAGGTCCTTGGTCCCGGCGACGGCGCCGGCGACCGCAGTAGCGCGGGCGACCGCCTCATCGGCGTCCTCGTCGGTCCAGGAATCACCCTGCGCGAGCACGACGACGGCGGAGGCGCGGGGCTTCTGGCCGGCGAGCGAGTCCCGACGGTAGGAGTCGAAGGAGTAGACCCCGAGGGCCGCGCCCTCGAGCACCGCGGTGAGGTCCGCGAGCGAGGACACGGGCACGGCGACCGCGACCCGCCCGACGCCGCGCAGCTGCCGGGTGGCGCTGCCCACGGCATAGCGGAGCGCGACGGCGTCCAGGGGACCCGAGCCCACGCCCACGAGCGCGATCGTGCGTGCCGCCGTGCCCGTCCCGGCGATGCGGACGACCTCGTCGCGGCCGCCCGTCACGCCGATCGCGGTCAGGCCCTCGGCGTCGAGCTCGAGTCCCTCGGGGGCGTGCACGCGGATCCCCTCCCTCTCGCTGGAGACGGCGACGACGAGCGCGTCGGCCTCCACGTCGACGGCGCGGTCGGAGGACACGGAGAGCTGGGGGAGGGTCATGGGCGACGAGCCTACCGACGCCCGCGGACCCGTGCGTCGGAGCACGGGGCGCGCGTACCTGACCGAGGCGGGCGCCGGACGGGATGGCCGTGGCGGCCGTGTTCGCTCTGGGCGGCACGGGCGGGACCTTGTCCGGGAGGGGCCGTCGGGGGCGCGGCTTAGAGTGGATGCATGGCAGACGCGGACGGACTGTACGAGATCGACACCGACATCGGCGAGGTCCCAACCGGCCTGCCCCTGGTCGCCGGGCTCACCGGTTTCTCGGACGCGGGATCCGGCGTCTCCCAGGTCAGCGAGTACCTGCTGAGCACCCTGAGCCACCGCGACGTGCTGCGCTTCGACACCGACACCCTGCTCGACTACCGGGCTCGGCGTCCCACCATCTACTTCGACCAGGACCACCTCGCCGACTACCGTCCGGCGCGGCTGGCCCTCTACCTCGCGCACGACGAGATCGGGCAGCCGTTCCTCCTCCTCACCGGGTTCGAGCCCGACTTCCGCTGGGAGGCGTTCACCGCTGCTGTCCTCGGCATCGTCGACCGCTACCGGGTCTCCACCACCACGTGGGTGCACAGCATCCCGATGCCGGTGCCGCACACGCGCGACATCAACGTGACGGTGAGCGGCAACCGCACCGAGCTCATCGACGCGCTCAGCGTGTGGAAGCCGCACACGCAGGTCCCGGCGAACGCGCTCCACCTCGTGGAGCACCGCCTGCACGACGCGGGCCACCCCGTCGCGGGCTTCGTCCTCCTCGTCCCGCACTACCTCGCGGACACCGAGTTCCCCCTCGCCGCGGTCGCCGCGCTCGAGAGCATCAGCGCCGCCACGGGGCTCATCTTCCCGACCGACCGCCTCCGCGAGGAGGGCCGCGACTTCGTGGGCCGCATCGACGAGCAGGTCGCGGGCAACCAGGAGCTGGCGCGCCTCGTCACGACGCTCGAGGAGCGCTACGACAGCTACATGGAGGACACGCCCCTCAAGTCGCCGCTCACCGACGAGGACGGCGCGCTTCCGACGGCGGACGAGATCGCCGCCGAGCTCGAGAAGTTCCTCGCACGGCGCCGCCCCGGCGACGGCGACGCGGCCTGACGCTCCGGCCCTGAGCCGAGCCCGGTCGGCGGGCACCGGCGTCCCGCGGTCCGCGGCGTCGGTATCCTCGTCTCGATGAGCACCCGCCGCGCCCGCATCGTCCTCGGCGTCGCCATGGTTGCGTACCTCTCCTCCGTGCTGCAGCGCGGCTCGCTCGGCATCGCGTCCGTGGAGGCCGGCGAGAGGTTCCACGCCTCCGCGTCGCTGCTGTCGACGCTCGCCGTCACGCAGCTGGTCGTGTACGCGGCGCTGCAGATCCCGGTCGGCGTGCTGATCGACCGGATCGGCCCACGTGCGCTGCTCGCGGCCGGGGCGCTCCTGATGGTGGCCGGGCAGGTCACGCTCGCTCTCTCCACCTCGCTCGAGGTCGCGATCCTCGGACGCATGCTCGTCGGGGCGGGGGACGCGATGACGTTCGTCTCCGGCCTGCGCCTCATCAACTCCTGGTTCTCGGGTCCGCGCGTTCCGGTGCTGTCCCAGTGGTTCGCGAACGTGGGTCAGCTCGGGCAGGTGCTGTCGGCGATCCCGCTCTCGATCGTGCTGCACACGGCGGGGTGGACGCCCGCCTTCCTCGGCTCGGCGTCCGTGGCGGTCGTCGCCGTGGTCGCGGTCCTCGTCGCCGTGCGCGACCGGCCGACGGGCGACGTGCCGCCGCCGCGCGTGCCCTGGGGGGACTCGATGCGCGAGCTCGGTCGGAGCCTGCGTCGGCCCGGCACGCAGCTCGGCTTCTGGTCGCACTTCGTCACGCAGTCGTCCGGCGTCGTGTTCAGCCTCCTCTGGGGCTTCCCGTTCCTCGTGGACGGCCTGGGTTACAGCCCGGCGCTGGCATCGGGCCTCCTCATCGTGATCGTGGCGTCCGGCATGGTCGTGGGCCCGGTGATCGGCATCCTCACCGGGCGCTTCCCGTTCCGACGCTCCAACCTCGTCCTCGGCGTCGTCGCGATGATGGGCGCGGCCTGGGCGCTCCTGCTCCTGTGGCCGGGCGTGCCGCCGCTCGCCGTCGTGCTGCTGGTGGTCGTCGCGATCGGCATCGGCGGACCCGGGTCGCAGGTCGGTCTCGACTTCGCGCGGACGTTCAACCCGCCCCGGAGCCTCGGCGCTGCCTCCGGGATCGTCAACGTCGCCGGGTTCACCGCGAGCTTCACGATGATGCTGCTCATCGGGATCGCGCTCGACGTGCAGGACGGGATCCGGGTCGCGGGCGGTGCACCGAGCGACCTCTACGCGTTCGACTCGTTCCGCGTCGCCTTCGCCGTGCAGTACCTCGTGGTGGGCTTCGGCGCGCTGATGCTCGTGCGGACCAGGCGGCGCACCCGGCGCCTGCTCGCCGACGAGGGAATACGGGTGGGGCCCCTGTGGGTTGCCTACCTCGACAGGCGACGCCGACGCCGCGCGTGACGCCGGCCCGCACACGGGCGACATTGGCTCGCCCCCGCGCCCATCCGTGCAATAATCAGGTACGGACCCGTTCATGTCCTGCATCTCGCACCACCTCGGTGGTGGCATCACCTCGGTGATGCGTGAGCAGCGGACTTGACATGGGTCCTAGCAATGTCCGAAAACAACCCCGACCCACCTCCGGCAGGTCTCCCCGCAGCGTCACCGCGGAGCGCGCGACCGGTCGTCGTGGGGACGAAAGGTGTTCGCATGGCCACCCCCTCCACCCCGTCCGCCACCCTGGACGCGGCCGCCGCGACCGGCACGGCCGACGACGCCGCGACGGGTGAGGCGAAGGCACCCGCCAAGCGCGCCCCTGCGCGCAAGACGGCTGCCGCCAAGGCGCCCACGACGAAGACGGCGCCGGCCGCCAAGGCGCCCACGAAGGCCGCCGCCGCCAAGGCCGCGGCAGCGGAGAGCGACGAGCCCCTCGCCGCCGACGCTCCCGAGGCTCCCGCCAAGGCACCCACCGCACGCGCCAAGGCAGCCGCCGCCAAGAAGGCCGCTGCCGCCGCGGGCGATGCCGCGCCCGCCAAGGCGCCGCGCAAGACCGCCGCCAAGAAGACGACGGCCGCGGGCCCCGGAGAGGCGTCCGACGACGACGCCGAGGAGGCCGTCGTCCCCGTCGCCGAGGACGACACGGACGACGAGGTCACCGAGGACGGCGCGGTCAAGCCGCCGGTCGTGCTCGAGCCGCTCCCCACGGGCGCCATGGTGCTGTCGAACAAGGACGAGGACGAGGACGTCCCCGTCTACTCGACGACCATCACAGGCGCCACGGCCGACCCCGTCAAGGACTACCTCAAGCAGATCGGCAAGGTCGCGCTGCTCAACGCCGCGGAGGAGGTCGAGCTCGCCATGCGCATCGAGGCGGGCCTCTTCGCCGAGGACAAGCTGGCGAACACCCCCGGCATCTCGCGCGAGCTGGAGCGCGAGCTGCGCTGGGTGGCGCGCGACGGCCAGCGCGCCAAGAGCCACCTGCTGGGCGCGAACCTCCGCCTCGTGGTCAGCCTCGCCAAGCGCTACACGGGTCGCGGGATGCAGTTCCTGGATCTCATCCAGGAGGGCAACCTCGGCCTCATCCGCGCGGTCGAGAAGTTCGACTACACCAAGGGCTTCAAGTTCTCGACCTACGCGACGTGGTGGATCCGCCAGGCGATCACGCGCGCCATGGCCGACCAGGCGCGCACCATCCGCATCCCGGTGCACATGGTCGAGGTCATCAACAAGCTCGCCCGCGTGCAGCGCCAGATGCTGCAGGACCTGGGCCGCGAGCCCACGCCCGAGGAGCTGTCGCGCGAGCTGGACATGACGCCCGAGAAGGTCATCGAGGTCCAGAAGTACGGCCGCGAGCCCATCTCCCTGCACACGCCCCTCGGCGAGGACGGCGACAGCGAGTTCGGCGACCTCATCGAGGACACCGAGGCCGTGGTCCCCGCGGATGCCGTGGGCTTCACGATGCTGCAGAAGCAGCTGGAGTCGCTCCTCGACTCGCTCTCCGAGCGCGAGGCGGGCGTGATCCGCATGCGCTTCGGCCTCGGCGACGGCATGCCGAAGACCCTCGACCAGATCGGCGACACGTTCGGGGTCACGCGCGAGCGGATCCGCCAGATCGAGTCGAAGACCATGGCCAAGCTCCGTCACCCGTCGCGCTCGCAGTCGCTGCGCGACTACCTCGAGTAGGCCGTGCCCCTGCGCCTCGCCGTCGCCGCAGGACGGGCCGCCCGCTGGGCCGCCCGTCTCCGCGGCGGCGGCTCCGCCGTGCCCGGCGTCGTCGCCCTCCGCCTCGAGCCCCGCTTCCTGGAGCGGACCATCGCCGACCTGCCGCACGGCGTGGTCGCCGTCACCGGCTCCAACGGCAAGTCGACGACCACCCACATGCTCACCGCGGTGCTCCGTGCCCACGGTCTGCGGGTCTTCACCAACCCGTCGGGCGGGAACCTGCCCCAGGGGATCGCGTCGGCCGTGCTCGCGGACGCCGACGCATCCGGGCGCCTGGACGCCGACGTCGCCGTGCTCGAGATCGACGAGGCGTACGGCGTCGCTCTCTCCGCGCTGCTGACGCCGCGCACCGTGCTGCTGCTCAACATCCAGATCGACCAGCTCAACCGGTTCCACGAGCCCGACCGCGTGGTCGGCATGCTCGAACGGATCGCCGCGACGGCGACCGAGGCCGTGGTCGCCAACCGGGACGACGCCCACGTCAACGCCATCGCCGCGCACGCTGCGGGGTCAGGCCGGGCTGCCGTGGACTGGTTCGGCGTGTCCGAGGAGCTGCTGGGGGACAGCAAGCACGGCCTGGCGTCCGCCCCGCGCTTCGGATCCGAGGATCCGGACCCCGTGCGCGTCGACGCCGGCGTCGAGGCCGTGGCGCTCTCGGGTCGGGAGGCGGTCTTCCGCCTGGCGTCCGGCGACCTCCCCGTGACGCTCCCGTCGCGCGGCCTGCACTACGCCGTCGACGCAGCGGGTGCGATCGCCACGGCGCGGCGCGTGCTCGGCGACCGCTTCGATCCGGCTCTGGCCGCCGAGGGCCTCGGCTCCGTGGCCGCGGTCTACGGCCGCGGCGAGATGCTGCGCGCAGGCGACGAGGACATCGAGATCATCATGATGAAGAACCCGGCGAGCCTGCAGATGAACCTCGACGCGCTCGGCGACCCGCCCGAGCAGGTGCTCCTCGCCGTGGACGACGGCACGCCCGACCCGTCGTGGATCTACGACACCGACCTCTCCGCGCTCACGCACGCCGACGTCGTCTCCGGCACCAAGGGCTACCAGCTGGCGGTCCGGTTCGGCTACGAGGGACTCGAGGTCGGCCGCGTCGAGCCCGACCTGCGGCGCGCCGTCCAGGCGTTCCTCGCCATGGAGAAGCCGTCCCGCGGCGTCAAGACCATGATCGTCAACTACGAGCAGATGATGGCGATCCGCCGCATCCTCGGGTACACGGACCTCGAGGGAGGACCCGCGTGAGCGACGCCCTGCGCATCCTGCACCTCTACCCCGAGGAGCTCGGCATCAACGGCGACCGCGGCAACGTGACCGTGCTTGTCGAGCGCGCCCGCATCCGCGGGATCCGCACCGAGGTGGTCCGCCACGCGCCGGGCGGCGGCCACCCGGGCGACGCCGACCTGGTGATCGCGGGATCCGGTCCGCTGACCGCGCAGCGCGCCGTGCTGCCCGACCTCGTCTCGCACGCCCCGCACCTCGTCGCCCTCCAGGAGGCCGGCGTCCCGCTGCTCGCGGTGGGCGGGGGCCTGCAGCTCCTGGGCGAGTCCGTGCGCCTCGCCGACGGCGGCGAGCTCGTCGGCGCGGGCGTGCTGCCGGTGCGCACGACCCTCACATCCGAGCGACGCGTGGGCGACCTCGTGCTCGACACTCCGGAAGGCGACGTCGTGGGCTACGAGAACCACGGATCCACCCTCGACATCGGGGAGAACGCGCCCCTCGGCACCGTGCGCGCCGGCTTCGGGAACGGCGGCCAGGGCGGGGGAGAGGGCGTGCGCGTCGGCGCGTCGATCGGCACCCACCTCGGCGGACCCGTCCTCGCGCTCAACCCGCGGCTCGCGGACGAGCTCCTCTCGGCGGCGCTGGCCCGGCACGGCCGCGAGCTGCCCGCCGACATCTCGGGCACGCTCGACCGGCTCGACGGGTGGGCGCGCGAGGCACGCGCGACCGTCATGGCCCGTCCCGCGCACTACTGACGCGTCGCGGACGCCGAGCGTCCGGACATGACGAAGGGCGCATCCCCTGAGCGGGGATGCGCCCTTCGCGCTGCGCCGGTCGGAGCCGGTGCGATCGTCCTACGCGCGCTCGTCGAGCAGGCGGCTCGACTCGTCGTGCCAGCTGGTGGCGATGGCCGACAGCTTCTCCTGGTACTTCTTGCCGTGGTGGGCGCAGAAGAGGAGCTCGCTGCTGTTCACCTCGACGCGGATGTAGGCCTGGGCGCCGCAGCTGTCGCAGCGGTCGTTGGCGGTGAGCTGGTGGTTGTCGAGCTCGTCCACGGGACGCTCGGTCGCGGTCGGTGTCATGTGATGCTCCCCTCCGGGTCGGGTCTGGGTCGAGCCGAATGGATCAAGTAGACCACGTGCTCCCGGCAGTCGACCCGACCGCGGACGCCTGTTTCGCTCTGCGCGTAGGGCGCGGGGCGGAGGACGGCGGTTCGGAGGGGGAGGCGGCGGGCGGCGGTTAAGATCGATACCGGCTCGCGTCCGGCGATTGCCGGACGTACATGGAGGACAGCACGTGGCAGCATCCGATTATTCCGCCCGTCACCTCTCCGTCCTCGAGGGCCTCGAGGCGGTGCGCAAGCGGCCCGGCATGTACATCGGATCCACCGACTCGCGCGGCCTCATGCACTGCCTGTGGGAGATCATCGACAACAGCGTCGACGAGGCGCTCGGCGGGCACGGCGACCGCATCGACGTCAGGCTCCACCCCGACGGCAGCGTCGAGGTGCGCGACACCGCCCGCGGGGTCCCGGTCGACATCGAGCCCAAGACCGGCCTCTCCGGCGTCGAGGTGGTCTTCACCAAGCTGCACGCCGGCGGCAAGTTCGGATCCGGCTCCTACGCCTCATCGGGCGGCCTGCACGGCGTGGGCGCGTCCGTGGTGAACGCCCTCTCGGAGCGCCTCGACGTCGAGGTCGACCGCGGCGGCAAGACGTACGCCATGTCGTTCCGGCGGGGCGAGCCGGGCATCTTCGAGGACCAGGGCGAGGCCAGCCCCGACGCGCCGTTCCGCCCCTTCACGTCCGGGAGCGAGCTGCGGGTCGTCGGCAAGGTGCGCAAGGGCGTCACCGGCACGCGGATCCGCTACTGGGCCGACCGGCAGATCTTCACCCGCGGCGCGTCCTTCCTCACCGAGGAGCTCCTCGGCCGCGCCCGCCAGACGGCGTTCCTCGTCCCCGGCCTCAGCATCGACATCGAGGACCTCCGCGGCGAGCAGCCCGTGCGCGAGTCCTTCCGCTTCGACGGCGGCATCGCCGAGTTCGTCGACCACCTGGCCGTCGACGCGCCGCTCACGGACACGTGGCGGCTCGAGGGATCCGGCACCTTCACGGAGACCGTCCCCGTGCTCACCGACGGCGGCGCCATGGTGCCGACCGAGCTCACGCGCGAGTGCGCCGTCGACATCGCGCTCCGCTGGGGCACGGGCTACGACACGCGCTTCAAGTCGTTCGTCAACATCATCGCGACGCCCAAGGGCGGCACGCACCAGGCGGGCTTCGAGGCGGGCCTGCTCAAGTTCGTGCGCGCGCAGGTCGAGGCCAACGCCCGGAAGCTGAAGGTGGGCACCGACAAGCTGGAGAAGGACGACGTGCTCGCCGGCCTCACGGCCGTGCTGACCGTGCGCTTCCCGGAGCCGCAGTTCGAGGGCCAGACCAAGGAGGTGCTCGGCACCCCCGCCGTGCGGGCGATCGTCTCGCAGGTCGTGCAGAAGGCGATGGCCGAGCGCTTCGCGTCGACCCGCCGCGAGGACAAGGCGCAGACCGCGGTGCTGCTGGAGAAGGTCGTCGGGGAGATGAAGTCGCGCATCTCCGCGCGCACACACAAGGAGACGCAGCGGCGGAAGAACGCCCTGGAGAGCTCGTCCCTTCCCGCCAAGCTCGTCGACTGCCGGTCGAACGACGTCGCGAACAGCGAGCTCTTCATCGTCGAGGGCGACTCCGCGCTCGGCACCGCGAAGCTCGCGCGCGACAGCGAGTACCAGGCGCTGCTGCCGATCCGCGGCAAGATCCTCAACGTGCAGAAGGCGTCGCTGCCCGACATGCTCTCGAACACCGAGTGCGCCTCGATCATCCAGGTGCTGGGCGCGGGATCCGGCCGCACCTTCGACCTGTCGGCGGCTCGCTACGGGAAGATCATCATCATGAGCGACGCCGACGTCGACGGCGCCCACATCCGCACGCTGCTGCTCACGCTGTTCTTCCGCTACATGCGGCCCATGATCGACGAGGGCCGGGTCTTCGCCGCCGTGCCGCCGCTGCACCGCGTGGTGGTCATGAACCCGGGCTCGAAGCCCAACGACGTGACCTACACGTACTCCGAGCGGGAGCTCACGGCCGTGCTCGCGCAGGCGAAGCGGCAGGGCAAGCGCTACCAGGACCCGATCCAGCGCTACAAGGGCCTGGGCGAGATGGACGCCGACCAGCTGGCGACGACGACGATGGACCGGCGGAACCGCACGCTCCGCCGTGTCCGCGTCGACGACGCGGAGGCCGCCGCGCGCATGTTCGAGCTGCTCATGGGCAACGACGTCGCGCCCCGCAAGGAGTTCATCATCGACGGCGCCGGATCCGTGCGGGACCGCATCGACGTGTGATCCGCGGGGTGCTCCCGGCATGCGCGGACGGCCGCGGACCCTGGTGGCCCGCGGCCGTCCGCATCCGTGCCTCGCTCGCCTACGTCTCCAGCGGAGCGGAGCCGTCCTCGGCGGACGGCTCGACGAGGCCCGCGGCCGCGCCGGACGCGGCGTCCGGCGCCTCGGCGGGCGTGACCGCCTGGCCGACGCTGCCGATCGCCTTCTCGAGGGGGATGCCGGACCCGTCGCGCTTCATGCCCGTGGGCGGCAGCTGGCGGACCTCGCCCGCGGGTCCCACCGCGAGGGCCGGGCCGGGACCCACCCACGCGAGCGCGAGATGGTCCTCGCCCTTGAGGTAGGCGTGCGCCCGGACGCCGCCCGTGGCGCGGCCCTTGCGCGGGAAGTCGCCGAACGCCGAGACCTTGGCGCGTCCCGGATCCACGCCCGCGATGGTGGCGGACGACGCCGAGACGGTGACGACCTCCGCGCCCTCGGGCGCGACGGAGGAGAAGAACAGCACGCGCGCGCCGGCGGCGAGGTTGACGCCGGCGACGCCGCCCGCCTGGATGCCCTGCGGCCGCACGGACACCGCGGGGAAGTGCAGGAGCTGGGCCTCGCTGGTGACGAAGACGAGCTCGTCCGTCTCCGCACCCTGCCGCGCCCCGACGACCTCATCGCCCTTCTTGAGCGCGATGACCTCGTACTCGGGCTTCGCGGGCAGGGCGGACGGCGCGACGCGCTTCACGACGCCCTGGCGCGTGCCCAGCGCGATCGCCTCCTCGGTGCCGAGCGCCACCAGCGCGACGACGCGCTCCTTCCTGTCCGTGAGGCCGAGGTAGTCGCGGATCCGGACGCCGGCCCCCAGCTGCACGCTGGCGACCGGCACGACCGGCAGGTCGACGGGCGTCATCGTGATCAGGCGGCCGGTGTTCGTGACGGCGCCGATGCGGGTGCGGCTCGTGGTCTCGATCGCCGTGAGGACGGCGTCGTGGGAGCTGCGGCGGACCGTCTGCAGCGGGGTGCCCGGTGCGTCGGCCGGCAGGTCGACCCGCACCGCCCGCCCGGTCGTCGACAGCAGCACCCGGCACGGGACGTCGGCGATCTCGAGGACGGGTGCGGATCGACGGCTCGACGCCCCGGCGACGCTCGGCGCCGCCTCGGTGAGCAGCGTGCGGCGCGGCGTGCCGAAGCGGTCGGCGACCTCCTGCAGCTCGGTCGAGACGAGGGCGCGCAGCCGTCGCGGATCCGCGAGGATCGCCTCGAGCTCGGCGATCTCGGCCTGCAGCCGGTCGCGCTCCTCCTCGAGCTCGATGCGGCTGAACCGCGTGAGCCGGCGGAGGCGGAGCTCCAGGATGTACTCGGCCTGCAGCGTCGACAGGTCGAACACGTCCATGAGACGGGCGCGCGCCTGCTCGGTGTCGTCGCTCCCGCGGATGACCTGGATCACCTCGTCGATGTCGAGGATCGCGATGAGGAGGCCGAGCACGAGATGCAGGCGCTCCTGCCGGCGCGCGAGGCGGTACCGCGTGCGACGGGTGACGACGTCGAGGCGGTGCGCCACGTAGACCTGCAGCAGCTCCTTCAGCCCCAGCGTCTGCGGGCTGCCGTCGACGAGCGCGACGTTGTTGATGCTGAAGCCGTCCTCCAGCGGCGTGTAGCGGTACAGCTGCTCGAGCACCGCCTCGGGGTTGAAGCCCGTCTTGATCTCGATCACGAGCCGCAGCCCGTGCGTGCGGTCGGTGAGGTCGGTGACGTTCGTGATCCCCGACAGCTTCTTGTTCTGGACGCCGTCCTTGATCTTCTCGATGACCTTCTCGGGGCCCACGAGGTACGGCAGCTCGGTGACGACGAGGCCCGACTTGCGCGGCGTGAGGCTCTCGACGGAGACGCGCGCGCGGGTCTTGAAGCTGCCGCGGCCGGTGAGGTACGCGTCCTTCACGCCCGACAGCCCGATGATCGTGCCGCCCGTGGGCAGGTCGGGCCCGGGGACGAACGCCATGAGGTCGTCGAGCGTCGCGTCGGGGTGGTCGATGAGGTGACGCGCGGCGCCCACGACCTCGATGAGGTTGTGCGGCACCATGTTCGTCGCCATGCCGACCGCGATCCCGCTGGCGCCGTTGACCAGCAGGTTCGGGAACGCCGCCGGCAGGACGGCCGGCTGCATGAACGCGTTGTCGTAGTTCGGGACGAAGTCCACGACGTCCTCGTCGAGCCCCTCGACCATCGCGAGCGCGGACGCCGCGAGCCGGGCCTCCGTGTAACGGGGCGCCGCCGGCCCGTCGTCGAGCGACCCGAAGTTGCCGTGCCCGTCGATGAGCGGCACCCGCAGCGTGAACGGCTGCGCCATGCGCACCATCGCGTCGTAGATGGCCGTGTCGCCGTGCGGGTGGAGCTTGCCCATCACCTCGCCCGTGACGCGGGCGCTCTTCACGTGCCCGCGGTCGGGACGCAGGCCCATCTCGCTCATCTGGTAGAGGATCCGGCGCTGCACGGGCTTGAGCCCGTCGCGCGCGTCCGGCAGGGCGCGGGAGTAGATGACCGAGTAGGCGTACTCGAGGAACGAGTTCTCCATCTCCGTGGAGACGTCGACGTCCTCGATCCGCTCGGCGGGCTCGTCGGGCGTGGTGTTCGTGCTGGAGGGACTCATGGACTCTCTGGGTCGGTGTCGGCGCTCGGTCTCATCGGCGTCGTGACGCGGATGCGCGCCGGGCTGCTGTGGCAGACTGGGCCGGATGGCCCCCATGCTACCGGCGCCCGGATCCGGCCGGATGAGCCTCACCGCGGTGATGCCCGGCTGCCTCGCCGCCCTCGCGGGGGTGGGGTCGGAGGCCGACCTCCCGCCGGTCGACCGCGCGGTCGTCGTCCTCGTCGACGGGCTCGGCTCCGCCGCCCTCCGCGCCCGCGCCGGCCACGCCCGCCATCTCGTCCAGGGCTGGCGGAAGAAGGACGTCGTGGACGTGGGCTTCCCCACCACGACCGCCGCGAGCATCACCTCGCTCACCACCGGCGTGCGCGCCGGCGAGCACGGCCTCGTCGGCTACAGCGCGCTGGATCCCGCGCACGACCGCGTCCTCAAGCTGCTCTCCGGGTGGGACGCCCGCAGCGCGCCGGAGGAGTGGCAGCCGGTGCCGACCGTCTTCGAGCGGGCCGTCGCCGCGGGCGTCCCCGCGTTCGTGGTCGGCTCCGCCCGCTACGCCGGATCCGGGTTCTCCCGCGCGGCGCTGCGCGGGGCGACCCACGTCGCGGCCGAGTCGATCGCCGAGCGCTTCGCCACCACCCGGGCGCTCATGGACCGGGAACCGCGCGCGCTCGTCTACCTCTACGTCCCCGAGCTCGACCAGACCGCGCACTCGCACGGCTGGGAGTCGGATCGCTGGCTCCGCGGGCTCGAGGAGCTCGATGCGGCGGCGGGGCCCTTCATCGACCGCCTCGGTGCCCGCGAGGGCGCGCTGATCACCGCCGACCACGGCATCGTCGACGTCCCCGCCGGATCCCAGGTGCTGTTCGACCGGGTGCCGGAGCTGGTGGCCGGCGTCCGGCACGTCGCGGGGGAGCCGCGCTGCCTGCACCTGCACCTCGAGCCCGGCGCGGACGCCGACGCCCTCGCCGACGCCTGGCGCGCATCGGAGGGGACGCGCGCCCACGTCGCGACGCGCGCCGAGGCCATCGCCGCGGACTGGTACGGGCCGGTCCGCGACGGCGTCGCGGAGCGCATCGGCGACGTCGTCGTGGCCACGCGCTCGCTCATCGCCTACTACGACGGACGCCCGCGGGACCAGGGCGCGCGCCGCATGATCGGCCAGCACGGGTCCTTCTCGGACGAGGAGCGCCTGGTGCCCCTCATCCGCGCCGGCGCGTTCGCGCGCGGCTGAGGCCCGAGACGACGACGGCCGGACCGCCCCGGGGGCGATCCGGCCGTCTCCTCCGCCGGGTCAGGCCAGGTGGTCGTCGTCGCTGCGCGCCCCGAACACGATCTCGTCCCAGCTCGGCATCGCCGTGCGCCCCCGTCGGCCGGACGGCTTCCCGGAGCCGCGGCCCTCGCCGGAGCCGGGCGTTCGCAGGCCCTCGTCCTCGGTCTCGTCGCGGGGCCGGTCGCGGCCGGTGTCCACGCGGCCGATGCCGGGGATCACCGCGGACCGCAGCGGCGGCACGGAGCGCTGGCCGCCGCGCGGGCGGGACAGCGGCTCGTC
>NZ_QWGT01000006.1 GCF_003576405.1 Clavibacter lycopersici | reverse complement strand
GTCGCGGGTGCGGGCGCCATCGCCGCCCCCGCAGCCCAGGCCGCCGACGCCGCCGCTCCCGCGGGCATCGGCTCCGACTTCGAGTCCGGGACCGACGGCTGGGCCCCGCGCGGCGACGGCGTCTCCATCGCGCCGAGCACCGTCGCTCACACGGGATCCGGCAGCCTGCTCGTGACCGACCGCACGATGGAGTGGCACGGCGCCGCCCTCGACGTGACGAGCGCCCTCGCCGTCGGCCAGCAGGTCGAGGTCACGGTGTGGGCGCGCCTGGCCGCGGGGGAGGAGCCCGCGTCGCTCAAGGTCTCCGTGCAGCGCGACACCGGCGGCGGCAGCGGCTACGACGGGGTGGCGGGAGCCGCCGCGCGCGTCACCGCCGACGCGTGGACGGAGCTCACCGGCACGTACACGCTCGGCGGCCCCGTCGACAAGGCGCAGGTGTACGTGGAGGGGACGGTCGGCGCCGACTTCCTCCTCGACGACTTCCAGCTGGGAGAGGCCGTGGCCACGCCCGTGCAGACCGACATCCCCGCCCTCAAGGACGTCCTCGGCGCCCGCGGCATCGAGCACGTGGGCGTCGCGATCGACGGCCGCGAGACCGTCGGCGCGGGGGCGGACCTCGTGAGCCGCCAGTTCGACGCGTTCACGCCCGAGAACGCCGGCAAGCCCGAGAGCGTCCAGCCGGTGGAGGGGCAGTTCACCTTCACGCAGCTGGACCAGCTGCTCGACTTCGCGGACTCGTCCGGCACGGACGTCTACTACCACGTGCTGTTCTGGCACTCGCAGACGCCCGCGTGGTTCTTCCTCGACGGCGACCGCCCGCTCACCGACAGCCCCGACGACCAGGCGCTGCTGAAGGCGCGCATGGAGGCGCACGTGAAGGGCATCGCCGACCACATCGCCGCGCGCTACCCCGACGGCGACAGCCCGATCTGGGCCATGGACGTCGTCAACGAGGTCATCGACGACGGTCCGAACGGGAACCCGCACGACATGCGCGACAGCCGCTGGTTCCAGGTGCTGGGGGAGGGCTTCGTGGACGAGGGCTTCCGCCTCGCCCGCGCGTACTTCCCGGGCGTGAAGCTCTTCATCAACGACTACAACACCGAGCTGCCCGCGAAGCGCGCCGACTACCTGGAGCTGATCTCCGCGCTCGTCGCCCGCGGTGCGCCGATCGACGGGGTGGGCCACCAGGCGCACGTCGACTTCGCCCGGCCCGTCTCGTGGCTGCGCGACTCCATCCGCGCGGTGGAGCGCATCGACACCCGCCTCCTGCAGGCGATCACCGAGCTCGACGTCAACGCGTCGAACCAGAACGAGGGCGCCGACGTGAGCGGCGCTCCCCAAGACCCGTACACGCCCGTCTACTCCGACGACGCGCAGGCCGGGGCCGAGGTCGGCTACTACTACCGCGACCTGTTCCAGATGATCCGCCAGCAGGCGTCGTCCATCGACTCGGTCACCTTCTGGGGCGTGAGCAACGCGCGCAGCTGGCTGCGCACGTGGCCGATCGCGCGCCCGTGGGAGCAGCCGCTGCCGTTCGACGACGACCTGCAGGCGGCGCCCGCCTACTGGGGCATCGTCGACGCGAAGAGGCTGCCGGCGCGTCCGGCCGACCTCTCGGCGCCGCGCATCGCGGACGTGGACGACATCACGGCCGTCGCCACGAAGGCCACCGGCGTGCGCGTCCCGTACACGCTGCCGTCGGCCATCGACACGCGCGACGGGAACGTGCGGGTGGTGTGCGCGCCGCCGCGCAGCGGGATCTTCCCCGTCGGCACCACCACGGTCACCTGCACCGCGAAGGACCGCGCCGGCAACGTCCGGACGAGCACCTTCGACGTGATCGTGACGCGCGCCGGCTCGTGATGCGCTGACGCATCGCACGACGCGGCCCCCGCCTCCTCGCGAGACGGGGGCCGCGTCGCGCGCGAGGATGGTGTCGAGCGATCGCGACGCGCACCGGATCCCGCCGGGCCGCCCGCCGCCGCACGGAGAGGCGACCACCATGACCACGCAGACCGACGTCATCGCCGTCACCGGCGTCACGGGCGCCGTCGGGGGAGCGGTGGCCCGCCGCCTCGCCGAGGCCGGGCTCCCGCAGCGGCTCCTCGCGCGCACGCCGTCGCGCGCACCGGAGCTGCCAGGCGCGACCGTGCACGAGGTGGCCTACGGCGATCATGCGGCCTCCGTCGCGGCGCTCTCCGGCGCGTCGACTCTGCTGATGGTGTCGGCCGCCGAGGACGAGCACCGGCTCGCGCAGCACGTCGCGTTCGTCGACGCCGCGGCGGAGGCGGGCGTCGCGCACGTCGTCTACACGTCCTTCGCGGGCGCGGCCCCCGATGCGACCTTCACGCTCGCGCGCGACCACCACGCGACCGAGGAGCGGATCCGCGCGTCCGGCATGGCGTGGACCTTCCTCCGCGACGCCTTCTACATCGACTTCGTGAGCCAGCTGGTCGGCGACGACGGCGTGATCCGCGGCCCGGCCGGCGACGGACGTGTCGCCGCCGTCACGCGCGCCGACGTCGCCGAGGTCGCGGCGACGATCCTGCGGGACCCGGCCGCCCACGCCGGCGCCACCTACGAGCTGACGGGTCCTGAGGCGCTGACGATGGCGGAGATCGCCGCGACCGTGGCGGCGGCCCAGGGGCGGGCGGTGACCTACCGGGACGAGACCCTCGAGGAGGCGCGGGCATCCCGCGCGGTGTGGCAGGCGCCCGAGTGGCAGCTCGACGCCTGGATCAGCACCTACACGGCCATGGCCGCCGGCGAGATGGGGCGCGTGAGCGGCGACGTCGAGCGGCTCCTCGGCCGGCGGCCCACGAGCCTGGGGGAGTTCCTGGCGGCGACGACCCCCGCATCCGGCGGACCGGCGTGAGCGCGCCTCAGCGGGAGGCCGACCGACCGAGGACCATGGTGAGGAACCCCAGAGTGCCGCGGTACCCGTCCAGCCACGCCCGCCGGTGCTCGATCGACGCGGTCATCACCTGCGCGCAGTCGGGGTCGTCGGGGTGCTCCAGGGCCCAGCGGGCGAGCGAGCCCGTCCACGACCACTCGTAGTCGTCCCACTCCCGCAGGGTGCTGACGTGCCCCTGCAGCGGGATCCATCCGGCCGCTGCGGCGACATCCACGGTGCCGGCGAGGCCCTCGTAGTCCTCCCGTCGGGCGCCGAGCAGATCCAGCACCGCCGGGGTGGGCGGGCGCTCCCAGAAGCACTCGCCCACGATCGCCCGACCGCCCGGACCCAGGTGCCCCTCCACCGCGGCCAGGGTCGGGGCGAGACCGTCGAAGGCGTGCGACGCTCCCACGCTGAGCACCACGTCGAACCGGTCGGGGAACCTCCACGAACGCGCGTCGGCGCAGATCAGCCTGAGGCGGGAGGAGAGGCCCTCGAGCTCGGCCTGTCGACGGACCCGGTCGAAGCCCGCGTCGGAGCGGTCGACGCCGACCGCGGTCAGCGACGGATCCAGGCGCAGGGCCCGCAGGAGCCACGTGCCGTCGCCGCACCCCAGGTCGAGGACGCTGCGCCGCCCGCCGACCGCACCGGCGAGGAGCCGATCGACGGTGTCGTCGCCGAGCGGCGACGCGATCGGATGCTCGGCGTGCGCGAGGTCGCTGATCCGGTCCCTGTCCATGGGGAGAGCGTAGGGCGGACCTCCGCGTCCGTCGGACACCCGGGCGCCGACTCCCGCGCGGCACGTGGTCCGCTGCCGGGCAGCTGACCGCGAGGTGCCGCGGGCCTCAGTGCGGCGCGCATGAGCTCAGCGGCGGCCGTCCGTGGACGGGTCCCCTGTCGGACAGGCGAACGCCCGGATGGGCTGGCCCTCGGTGACTCCGGCTGCGGACTTGACATTCACACTGATGTCACTGTTGATGATGGAGGGATGACCACCTCCCTTCATCCGCGCGAACAGGCGCGGGCCCTCGATCGCCTCCAGCCGGGCGACGCGCTCGTCCTCGGCCTGCTGATGGCGTCCACGTTCCTCGTCCTGCTCAACGAGATGCTCCTGGGCGTCGCCCTGCCCACCCTCATCGCCGACCTCGACATCACCCCGTCAGCTGGTCAGTGGCTGACGACCGGGTATCTGCTGACCCTGGCCGTCCTGATCCCCGCCACAGGCTTCGTGATGCGCCGCTTCCACCTGCGGACGATCTTCCTGACCGCGCTGTCGGTGTTCATCATCGGCACCGCGATCTCCGCGGCGGCTCCGTCCTTCGGGATCCTCCTGTCCGGCCGGATCGTCCAGGCCGTCGGGACGGCGGTGTTCCTGCCCCTGCTGATGACCACCGCCATCCGGCTCATCCCCGAGTCGAGGCGCGGCCGGATCATGGCGCTCGTGACCGCGGTGCCCGCCATCGCTCCCGCTGTGGGGCCGGCCGTGTCGGGCCTCGTGCTGACCTACTCCTCGTGGCGGTGGCTCTTCATCCTCGTGCTGCCGCTCGCCGTCATCGCGCTCATCGCCGGCGCCCTGCAGCTGAGGAACATCACCGCACCTGAGAGGGCGTCGCTGGACCTCGTGTCCCTGGCGCTGTCCGCGGTCGGGTTCGGCGCCCTGGTGCTGGGGCTGTCGCTGATCGGCGAGTCCGTGTCCGGCCACGCCCCGATGCCGCCGCTCATCCCGACCGTGATCGGCGTGGTCGGTGTCGCCGGCTTCGTGATGCGCCAGGTGGCGCTGCAGCGACGGGGGGAGGCGTTCTTGGACATGCGCATCTTCCAGAGCAAGGAGTTCGCCGTCGCGGCCGTGGTCATGCTCTTCGTGGCCATGAACGGCTTCGGCGTCGCGCTCGTGCTGCCGTTCGTCCTGACCGGCGCGTTGGGGCTGAGCACGCTCGCGATCGGGCTGTTCCTCCTTCCCGGCGGCGTGATCATCGCCGTCGTGTCCGCACTCGGGGGCCGCGTGTACGACCGGTGGGGGCCCCTGCCCCTGGCCATCCCCGGCGCGGTGCTCTGGGCGGCGAGCATCTGGTTCTTGAGCACCCTGGACGAGTCGAACAGCGTCTGGGCCTACCTCACCGGCTACCTCCTCATGACGGCAGGTCAGGCGATGATCTGGGGACCCGCGACCACGCTCGCCCTCTCATCCCTCCGCTCGGAGCTGCATCCGCACGGGACCGCGGCGTTCACGACCGTGCAGCAGCTCGCTGGCGCGGCCGGGGGAGCGGTCCTGGTGTCCGCGTACACGATCGGATCCGCAGCGACGAACGCGGGCGCGCTCACCGTGTCGCAGACGGTCTCCGCAGGACAGGCCGCGTTCACGACAGCCCTGATCATCGCCATCGCCGGTCTCGTCACGACGCTCTTCATCGGGCGCCGTCCCCGAGCCACTGCGAGCGACGCGGTCACCTCGCGCTGAGCGTCGAGCGCGCGGCGGGGCCTCGGCGCGGATCACCGGTCCGGTGGCCTGCGCGCGCGGAGTCGTCATGACCTGGCGAAGGGCTCCCTCCGGCTGGAGGGAGCCCTTCGTCTCGTACTGCGGCGGTCCGTCAGCCCAAGTCCTGGCCCGAGCCGTCAGCTGGGGCCGGTGGTCGGTGGGGCTCAGTGGATGGCGCGGTTGAGGCGCACGAGGTAGTCGCCGCTGACGCCTCCCTCGGCCTCCGCGCGCTCGGTCACGACGTCGATGACGAGATCGCGGCGACGTGCCGATCGGTCACGGTCGGCCTTCGCCAGTGCGGCGGGCATCTCCTCGGCGGCGAGGTCGGTGCAGTAGGCCGGCGTGCCGGGCTGCTGCCGCCAGGAGCCCGCCAGCGAGCCGGCGTCGAAGGCGTCGAAGCCGGTGTCCTCGACCAGCGACATCGCCAGCGCCTGCGCGTCCGCGTCATCACCGGCGACCGGGATGGCGATCCGCCCGGCGGTGCCCTTCGGGGTGCCGTGCTCGGCGAAGGACTGCGCACCGATCGCGTTCCACGCCTTGATCACCGTTCGCCCGTACTGCTCGCTGACCCACACGCTCTCCACCTGCCCGGCGTCGAGCTCCGCGATCGCCTCGTCGCGCATGGGGTAGTAGTTCGACGTGTCGATGACGGCCGCGTCCTCGGGGGAGTCGCGGACGAGCGGCGCGATGTCCGGGATCCGGTTCAGCGGCACGGACACGATGAGGGCATCGACCCCGGTCGCGACGTCGGTCGCATCGACCGCCCGTGCGCCCGTGCTGAGGACCTTGCCCGAGATGGTCTCGGGGCCGCGGGAGTTCGCGATGGACACGTCGTGCCCCGCTCCGGCGAGGCGCTGGGCGAGGGTGGCGCCGATCATGCCGGTGCCGATGATGCCGATCTTCATGGGGTCCTGCCTTCCGTCTGGTGGTCTCCCTCCAGTGTCGACATTGCCACTAGTGTGAAGGTCAAGGGAATACGGAGGAACGCGTGCGGATCGGAGAGCTGTCCAAGAAGACGGGTGTCGCCGCGCGCATGCTGCGGTACTACGAGGAGCAGGGCTTGATCACGCCCGAGCGGCTCGACAACGGGTACCGCGAGTACGGCGACTACCTCGTGGACCGGGTGAACAAGATCCGCGGCCTCGCTGACGCCGGCATCCCCTCGCGCATCATCATGGACATCCTCCCGTGCCTCGATCAGCCGCAGACGATCGTCGTGCGGAACGCGTGGCCGGGCCTCCGCGACACCCTGGTGCACGAGCGCGACCGCATGTCGGAGAAGATCGACTTCCTCATCCAGAACCGCGACGCCATCTCCAGCTACATCGACGCCATCGACGCCGCGAACACGGAGGCGCAGCTCAGCCGCGCCAGCTGACATCCGGGGGCCGGTGCGAACCGGACTTGACATTGCCACTGGTGTGAAGGTCCGAGACTCGTTCCATGACCGCAGACACCCCCTCCACTCCCACCCCTCAGATGCTCCTCGCGATGCAGCTCGTCGGCGGCTTCGGCGGCGTGCCCGGCGCGTGGCGCCTGCCGGGCGTACCGCTGGACAGCTACACGGACATGGACGCGCACGTCCGCCACGCGCAGTCCGCGGAGCGCGGGAAGATCCACCTGCTGTTCTTCGCCGACACGCCTGCGCTGGAGACGGACCTCGACGTCCAGCCGCAGCGGCACGTCATCGACCCAGTGGTGGTGATGACGTCCATCGCCCGCGAGACGTCGCGCATCGGCTTGGTCGCGACCGCGTCGACGACCTTCAACGAGCCGTACAACGTCGCACGCCAGTACAAGGCGATGGACGTGGTCAGCCACGGCCGGATCGGCTGGAACGCCGTCACGACCTCGAACCCGGATGCCGCCGCGAACTTCGGCGCGCAGGTGCCGCCGCGGCCGGAGAAGTACGCCCGGGCGCACGAGTTCATCCAGATCGTCGAGGCGCTCTGGGGGAGCTGGGAGGAGGACGCGCTCATCGGCGACGTCGACGCCGGGCGCTACGCGGACGCGGCGAAGGTCCGGCCGATCGACCTCGGCGGGAAGCACGTCGCCTCGGTCGGGCCGCTGCCGATCCCGCCGTCCGAGCAGGGCCAGCCGGTGATCTTCCAGGCCGGGGGAGGGCAGAACGGGCTCGAGCTCGCCGGCCGCCACGCCGACGGCGTCTACGCGAACCCGTTCGACATCCCGTCCGCCCGCGCGCAGCGGGACGAGCTGCGCGCGGCAGCCGTCGCAGCCGGCAGGGAGGCCGACGACATCAAGGTGTTCGCCGGCTTCATGCCCACCGTCGGCGCCACGAAGCGCGAGGCCCTCGACCGGCGCCGGTTCCTCGACGAGTCGCTCGACCTGCGCCAGCGCGCCGAATACCTCGGGCACATGATCGGACTGCCGCTGCGCTACGAGGACATCGACGAGCCCGTGCCCGCCGAGCTCCTCGCCCGCGCGATCGCGAGCCCGGGGGACCCTCGGTCCGCACGTGCACTCGAGGTGGTCCGCGAGGGATGGTCGCTGCGCGACGTCATCGCGCACGGGGTCATCGACTACCACCCCGTCGTCGCGGGCACACCTGTGGAGATCGCGGACTTCATGCAGGAGTGGTTCGAGGCCGGTGCCTGCGACGGGTTCTCGCTCTCCATCGACGGCCTCCACGACGGCGTCGACGACTTCGTCGACCAGGTCGTCCCCATCCTCCAGGAGCGCGGGATCTTCCACGTCGACTACGAGGGCGCGACGCTCCGCGAGAACATGCACGCCGCTCCGCGCTACGGCCGGGACCCCCGGGTGCTCAGCCAGTAGGTGAGCCCCCGGATGCGGATCCCGATTCGAGGCGCGATCGCCCGGATCCGCGGGTGATGAGGGTGCATCCCCGGCCGCCATCACGAGCAGCACATCGCGCGATGCCCACGCCGGAGCCGTGACCCGCACGGATCGCCTGTACGCCCTGGTCGAGGAGCTGCGCCGGATGGCGCCGTGTCCTCGGAGCGCCCGCGCGAGCGGGCCTCGCAATGCTCGCTGCACCGCCAACATGACATAATGTGCATTATCGGCTCATCGTCCAGGACCCGAACGGCCCGTGGCCGGACCGCGTCAGCTACTCCGCGACAGCACGTCGCGCGCGACCTGCACCAGCTCCCGCGGCTCCAGCGGATCCGACGTCGCGGCGAGCTCGTCGAGCGTGAACCAGCGGTGCGCGTGGATGTCGTCGAACTCATCGGGCATCCAGTTGTCCGAGACGGGCGCGAAGGCGTCGACGCGCACCAGGTAGAACGTCGAGTGCCCGACGTCGAGCCCGCCGTCGATGCGCCGGCGCGCGTAGTCGTGCTCCCAGACCGGCTCGCCGACCGACTCGACCCGGAGGCCGGTCTCCTCGAACAGCTCCCGCCGGGCGGCCACCGCCGGCGTCTCGCCCGGGTCGATCCCGCCGCCGGGCGTTAGCCAGCGCGGCGGCAGGTCGACGTTCACCGAGTAGTTCGTGAGGAACAGCAGCAGCCTGTCGCGCTCGTCGGCCAGCAGGATCCGCGCGGTGTCCCGCACGTGCCGCACGACATCGCCATCGGTCATCGCGCGCCGCCGGCGACCGGCAGGTGCCGGGCCCACCAGTCGAGGATCGCCTCGAAGCGCTGCACGCGGTGGCGCGGCCGACCGGAGCGGCTGAGCTCGTGGTCCTCGCCCGGGAACACGAGCATCTCGGTCTCGACGCCCGCGCGCACGAGCGCGAGGTGGTACCGCTCGGCCTGCGATAGCGGGCAGCGCAGGTCGTCCTCGGAGTGGACCACGAAGGTGGGTGTCGTCACCTGATGGGCGACGGCCTGCGGGCTCTGCGTGAGGCGTACCTCGGCATCGTGCCCGGTGTACTCCTCGCCGAAGAACGTGCCGATGTCCGAGGTGCCCGTGAACAGCTCCGGGTCGAGGAATCCGCGCTCGACGATGGCGCCCTGGAAGCGGTGCTCGTGCGCGATGGTCCACGCGGTGAGGTAGCCGCCGTAAGAGCCGCCCATGATGCCCGCGCGGGATCCGTCGATGGACTCGTGCACGGCGATCGCGCCGTCCAGGAAGTCGAGCACGTCGTGCATGTCGACCGTGCCCATGCGCTCCTTGATGACGCGGCCGTGCTCCTGCCCGTAGCCGGCGGCGCCGCGCGGGTTGCAGAGGAGCACCGCGTAGCCGGCGTCGGCGTAGACCTGCGCCTCGTCGAAGAGGTGCACGCCGTAGGCCGCGTAGGGCCCGCCGTGGATCACGAGGAGCACCGGGTGCGGCCCCTCCCCCTCGGGCAGCACGACCCAGCCGTGCACCGGGTACCCGTCCCGGCCCTCGACCACGAGCTCGTGCAGCGGGCGGATCCCCGTCTCGCGCAGCGGGGCGGAGAAGTCGGTGAGCGGCACGAGGGCGGATCCGGCGTCGGGCGCGCGATCCGTGCGGACGAGCGCGAGGTCGCCGTGCGTGCGCGGGTCGGTGAGGGCGACGACGACGGCCCCTCCCCCGACGCCGACTCCCGTGATCTCGACCTGGTCGTCGACGAGCGCCTCGACGGCGCCGTCGGAGGTCACGCGGAGCAGCTGCACGGTGCCGCGCGATGCGTTGAGCACCAGGACGGCGTCGCGGTCCTCCACGGTGATGGTGCTGCCGCCGAGGTCGACGCTCTCGGCGTCGGTGAGGACGCGCGGGGCGGCGTCGTCGTCGTCGAGGACGTACAGCGCGGTGTTGCGGGCGACGAAGTCGACGCCCGACTCCCCCAGGTCCTGCGCCAGGAGGTAGACGCGTCCGCCCTCGACGGACACGGCCTCGCCGATGCCGAGACCCGCCTCGTGCGAGACGACCGTGCGGACCTCGGGGATGCCCTTCGATGCGTCGCCCGGCGCCGGGACGGCCACGGCGTAGGCGCCGGAGAGCAGGTCGTCGTCGCGGCCGGCGTGGCGCGAGGCGACGAAGAGGACCTCGGATCCGTCGGCGGAGAAGCGCGGCGCGTCGTGGTCGACGGGCTCGTCGGTGAGGCGGACGACCGGCGGGACGCCCGCGCGCTCGGCGGCCGACGGGGTCGCGTCCGCGCCCTCGCCGCGGACGGCCGGGTCGGCGGCGTCGGGGTAGCCGGACGGGACGGCGGCCACGAAGGGCTCGGCGTCGAGGTCGGGCACCTCGACCAGGGACAGCTGCACGTGCCGGTCGGTCGACCAGCCGAGGCCGTTCGCGAGGTACTTGGTGGTGGTGATCCGGCGCGCGGGCTCGGCAGCGGCGGGCACGCCCTCGACGCTGCCGTACCGCCCGGGCTCGGCGACGCGCGAGGCGTAGACGATGCGGGATCCGTCGGGCGACCAGTCGAACGCGCCCACCCCCAGCAGCTCGTCGGTGACGGCGACCGGCTCGCCGCCCGTGGCCCGGACGAGGTGCAGCTGCGGAGGACCCTTCGGCTCGGCCCGCAGGAACGCGATCACCCTGCCGTCCGGCGAGAGCCGCGGCGCCGTGTCCCGGAAGCCGCGCGTGATGCGGCGCGGGGGCGCGGATCCGTCGGTCGTCACCTCCCACAGCTGGCCGGTGTACGCGTCGGCGTGCACCCGCGGGCGCGTGACCGACACGACGGCCAGGCGGCCGTCGGGCGACACGGCGGGGCGGGAGACGGAGGTGAGGAGGTCGAGATCCGTGGTCTTCATCGCTCCGAGCCTAGCCCCGGGGCGCCATCCCGCCCCGGCCCGCGCGGGTCACTCGGGCCGGAAGCTGCTCGTGTCGCCCACCAGGCGCGTGTGGTCCGCGGGGATCGGGTCGACGACCGCACGCGCGACCTCGGCCGCGAACTGCGAGACGTTGTAGAGGCCGCCGGACGCCTCCTTGCGCTGCTGGATGGCCTCGGGGTTGAGGCGGCCGAGGAGCGTCGCCGTGATGGTGCCCTCGATCATGTCGCCGGACACGACGACGAAGCCGATGCCGCGCTCGTCGAGCTCGGGCAGGAGCTCGCGGAGGGCGTCCTCGCCCGCGCGCTTGCTGCGGGCGACGGCCTCGTACTCGGGCATCGTCTCGGTGGTGCGGATGAAGTGGGCCTGGTGGCTCGTGACGAAGACGACCCGGCCGCCCTCGGACATGAGCGGCAGCGCGCTCCGCAGCACGTTCAGCTGCGCGTCGCGGTTGAGGGTCATGGCGTAGTCCTCGGCCATGCCGCTCTCCATGCCGCCGGACGCGTTGAGGACGAGCACGTCGAGGCCGCCGAGCTCGGCGCGGACGACCTCCATCAGCCGGTCGACGGAGTCGGGATCCGTGAGGTCGGCTCCGACCGCGACGGCCTTCGCACCGCCCTCCTGCAGCTTGGCGACGAGCTTCTCGGCCCGCGCAGCCTTGTTGCGGTAGTTGACGACGACGTCGGCGCCCGCCTCCGCGAGGTAGGCGACCGTGTCCGCGCCGATGCCGCGCGAGGAGCCGGTGACGAGCGCGCGGCGGCCGCGGAGCTCGTCGGGGGCGAAGGGGCGGGTCTCGTCGACGGTGCTCACAGCGGTACTCCTCCAGGGGTGCGCGCCGGATGCGCGCGACGGGTCGTCCGGCGAGGGACGGATCGGGACGGGCCGCGCGGGTGGGACACCACGCTGACGGCCAGGAGAGCCTATCGCCCGGCGTCCGGGCGGTGGGCTAGGTTCGGGGCATCCGGTCCACGGAGCGAGGGAGCAGCGGGTGACGGCCATCCTCGACGACGAAACGTGGATCGCCTGGCTCGCGATCATCGTCGCGGCGGTCGTCGTGGAGATGCGGCGCCTCGACCTCGCCGCGCTCTGCGTGGGCGCCGCCGCCCTCGCCGCCCTGCTGTCCGGTCTCGTCGGAGCACCCTGGTGGCTGCAGGCCCTCGTCGCCGTCGCGGCCGCGACCGCCCTGCTCCGAGCCGCGCGCGCTGCCCTGCTCCGCGCGTTCCCGGTCGACGGCGCTCCCGACGACGACGGGAACCGGGTGTCGCACTCCCCCGACGCGTCCGACGACGACGTCCGCCCCGCGTGACGCGCCACGCCTGGTTCGACGGCGGCGTCCCGCGCGTCCTCGCGCACCGCGGGTGGACCGGATCCGGTGCCGTCGAGAACACCCTGGGCGCATTCCGGGCAGCGTGGGACCTCGGCGTCACGCACCTCGAGACCGACGTGCACGTCACGGCCGACGGCGTGTGCGTGCTCTGGCACGACGACGACCTCCCCCGCCTCACCGGACGCCCGGGCCGCATCAGGGACGCGACGCTCGCGGATCTGCGGGCCATGGACATCGGATCCGGCGCCCGCATCGCCACCCTCGCGGAGCTGCTCGAGGCGCTGCCCGGCGCGCGGCTGAACGTCGACGTGAAGGGCCGTGACGCCCCCGCGGCCGCGGCCCGGGCGATCCGCGCGGCCGACGCCGTCGACCGGGTGCTCGTCACCTCGTTCTCGTCCTCCCGGCGACGCCGAGCGGTCGCGCTCCTCCCCGGCGTCGCGACGTCGGCCGACGCAGGCCGCCTGGTGCTCGCGGTCCTCGGTGCCCGGCTCGCGCTCGGGCCGGTCGTCCGCATCGCCCTCCGCGGCGTCGACGCCGTGCAGATGCCCCGCCGGGTGCTGGGGATCCGGACGGTCTCCCCCGTGATGGTCGCCCGGCTCGCGCGACCCGTCCGCGAGGTGCACGTCTGGACGGTCGACGACCCCGGGGAGATGATCCGCCTGGTCAGCGCGGGGGTGCATGGCATCGTGACCGATCGCCCCGATCTGGCGCTCGCGGCGCTACGAGGCAGGGACTGGGATTCGCCTGGGAACCGGGCGTCCTGAGAAAGGATCCTCACAGCCGCGCGGTTTACAACGGGGAGTGCATCGCGAGAGGAGACCACCATGGCAGATCGCAGCTTGCGCGGGATGCGGCTCGGGTCCACGAGCCTGCAGAGCGAGGAGGGCGTCAGCTTCTCCCCCCGGCAGAGGAAGACGTACCGCACGGACGACGGGACCACCTTCGAGGTCGTGTTCTCGGCCGAGGCCGAGGTCCCCGAGGTCTGGGAGTCCCCGAAGAGCGGCATGGAGGGACGCCTCCTCGACGCCGAGGGCGCACCCGTCGCCCACGACGAGGTCGAGGCCAAGATCCCCCGGAGCCACTGGGACATGCTGCTCGAGCGCCGCACGCGCGCCGAGCTGGAGGAGCTCCTCGAGGAGCGACTCACCGCCCTCCGCGCGCGGCGCGGTCAGCACCGCATCGGCGCCTGACCCGACCCCTCCGCTCGCGAACCACAGGAGCACCCCTCGGCATCGCCGGGGGGTGCTCCTCTGCGTGGGGCAGGTGACGGGTCAGCGGACGGCGCGACGGCCGCGACGGCCGAGCGCGAGACCCGCGACAGCCAGGGCGCCGAGGCCCAGCCCCGACACGAGCCACTCGATGTCGCGCCCGACGAGGATCGCCGGGGTCACCGCGTCGGCGGTCGGCACGTCGACCACCATCGATCCGGCGGTGAACCACGGCAGCCGGTCGAGGTCCCGGCCGTCCGGTCCCACGATCGCGCTGGTGCCGACCGTGGAGATGTTGACGACGCTGCGGCCCGTCTCGAGCGCCCGCATCCGGGCGATCGCGAGCTGCTGCACGCTCTCGTCGGTGCGGCCGAAGTCGGCGTTGTTCGACTGGGCGAGGATGATCTCCGCACCCTCGTCCACCATGTCGGTCGTCAGCTGGTCGTCGACGATGTCGAAGCAGATCGCGATGCCGGCGGTCACCCCTGCGACGTCCATCACCTGATCCGTCGTGCCGGGCGTGTACTCGCGCTGGATGAGGCCGATGAGGTCCGGCGCGAACGGCTCCCAGAACGCGCGGTCGGGCACGTACTCGCCGAAGGGGACGGGGTGCTTCTTGTCGTAGTGGTCGGTCGCCCCTCCCCCGGTCCAGACGAGCGACTCGTTGTAGTAGCGCCCGTCGCGCTCGGTGACCGTCCCGACGACGAGCGGTGCCCCGAGGCGCGCGACCACGCGGTCGAGGGCCGCCGCGGAGCCCGGGTCGCGGAGCGGATCCGCGTCGGCCGCGTTCTCGGGCCAGACCACCATGTCGATCCCGGCGTCCGACGGGATCTCCGCCGTCGCGTCGAGGTGCGCGCGCAGGATGTCGCCGTAGCGGGCGCCGTCGAAGTACCCGGCCTTCGCGTTCCCCTGCACCGCGGCGACGCGGGTGGTGCCGGTGGTCGCGACCGGGAACGCGGGCACGACGAGCACCAGGGCGATCGCGATCCCCGCGACGAGCGCCCTGCTCGACCGCCGCACGCGCTCCTCCGCGGCGAGCTCCAGGAGCAGCGCGACGAGCAGGACGAGGACGAACGACAGGCCGGACAGCCCGAGCCACGTCACGAGGTGCGCGAACGGGCTCTCCGACTGCGAGAGGGACACCCGACCCCACGCGAAGCCGCCGTAGGGCCAGACCGCCGAGATCGCCTCGCGCGCGGTCCACAGGCCGGCGACGGCGACCGGCAGCAGGACCGCACGGCCGGCGACCGTGGGGAACGCGCGCGGGATCCAGCGCGTGGCGGTGGCGATGGCGACCGCTCCCGCGGCGACGAACAGCGACTCCAGGGCGGACAGCGCGATCCACGGCACGGGCCCGAGGTACAGCGACGCCCACTCGATGTGCGTGAGGTAGAAGGCCAGCCCCGCCACGAGCCCGATCAGGAACGCCGGCCCGGCTCTCCTGCCCCGCAGGGCGAGGAGGACGAGGGCGATCCCGGGGAAGACGAGGGGCCACAGGCCGCGGTCGGGGAACGCCGCGTCCATCACGGGTCCGGACGCCGCGGCGGCGAGGAACGCGCCCCACAGCGGCAGCGGAGGTCGGACGGACGTCGCGGGAGCGGGCGCGATCAGGGGCGCCGAGGAAGCGCGCTCCCGACGGGGAGCCCGGGCGAGCGCGGTCACACCGACGAGTACGCGACGATGCCGCGCCGGATGCTGTCGAGCGCCGTGCGGGCGTTCCGGGAGACGGGGCCGTCGGCCACGATCGAGAGCTGGTCGAGCAGGTCGATGGTCTGCTTCGTCCAGCGCACGAAGTCGCCGGCGGCGAGGTCGGCCTCGTCGAGCACGGCGTCGAGGCTGCCGCCGCGCGCCCAGCGGTGCATGGGGGCGCACAGGCCTGTCGACAGCGGGTCGGTCGTGGGAAGGCGACGCTCGCGCTCGATGTCGTCGAGCCGAGACCAGATCTCCTCCGTGCGCTCGAGGGCCGCGCGGAACGCGCCGCGCGGCAGGTTGCGGTCGTCGCGGTCGCCCTCGTCGCGTCGCGGCTGGTAGACGAGCGACGCGGCCATGGCGGCGAGGGCAGCGGGATCGAGGTCCACCCACACCTGGTTGCGCAGGCACTCGGCCACCAGGAGGTCGCGGTCGCCGTAGATGCGCTTGAGCATGCGGCCGTTCGGGCTCGGCGCGACCTGGCCGTCAGCGGCGCGCTTGAGGTAGCCGAGCGAGAGCAGCAGCTCGGTCACGCGGTCGAAGACCTTGGCCACCGCGTTGGTGCGGGTGCGGATCTGCTGGCCGAGGGCATCCGTCTGCCGCTTGAGGCGCCACCAGCGCTCCGCCCAGCGCGCGTGCGACTCGCGGTCCTTGCACGCATGGCAGGGGTGCGCCTTCATCCGTCGGCGCAGGTCGGTCAGCTGGCGCTGCCGCTTGTCGCGCTCGCCGTGCTGCCCGGGCTGCTGCATGTCGGCGCGGGCGGCGGTCGCGCGCTCGAGGTCGGTGAGCTCGCGGCGGAGCCCGGAGTACTCGCGGAAGTCGCCGAGGTGGCAGACCATCGCCTTCTCGTAGCCGGCGAGCGACTCCTCCTGCGTGCGGACCTTGCGGGCGAGGTCCACGACGGCGCGGTCGGCCTGGAACTGCGCGAACGACGACTCGAGCACCTCGCGGGTGCGCTCGCGGCCGAACTGGTCGATGAGGTTGACGGCCATGTTGTACGTGGGCCGGAAGCTGGAGTTGAGCGGGTACGTGCGGCGGGAGGCGAGGGAGGCGACGGCCTGCGGATCCAGCCCGTCCTTCCACTGGATGACCGCGTGGCCCTCGACGTCGATGCCGCGGCGTCCGGCGCGGCCGGTGAGCTGCGTGTACTCCCCCGGCGTGAGCGGGACGCGGGCCTCGCCGTTGAACTTCTCGAGCTGCTCGAGCACGACCGTGCGCGCGGGCATGTTGATCCCGAGCGCGAGGGTCTCCGTCGCGAAGACGGCCTTCACGAGCTTCCGCTGGAAGAGCTCCTCGACGACCTCCTTGAACGCCGGCAGCATGCCCGCGTGGTGCGCCGCGACGCCGCGCTCCAGGCCCTCGAGCCACTCCCAGTAGCCGAGGACGGCGAGGTCCTCGTCGCGGAGGGTGCGGCAGCGCTCCTCCACGACGGCACGGATCTCGTCGCGTTCGTGCGCGTGCGTGAGGCGGACGCCGGCGCGCAGCACCTGCTTGACGGCGGCGTCGCAGCCGGCGCGGCTGAAGATGAAGAAGATGGCAGGGAGCAGGTTCCGCTCCTCGAGGAGGGCGACGACCTCGGGCCGGTCCATGCGGCCGCGGTCCCACGGGCCGGGTGCCTTGCGGCCGTATCCGCCGCCCGTACCCATGCGACCGCGCGAGTGCCCCTGGCCGCCACGCGCCCGCACGGCCTCGCGCCCGCCGCCGTGCGTCATGCGGACGAGCTCGGGGTTCACGCGGTGCGTCGCCGCGAGGCCCGACGAGTCGAAGAGATCGACCATGCGGTGCCGCACGATGACGTGCTGCTCGAGGGGCACGGGCCGCTCCTCGGAGACGATGACGTCCGTCTCGCCGCGCACCGCCTGCAGCCAGTCGCCGAACTCCTCGGCGTTGGACACGGTCGCGCTCAGGGAGATCATCCGCACGCTCTGCGGGAGGTGGATGATGACCTCCTCCCACACGGCCCCGCGGAAGCGGTCGGCGAGGTAGTGCACCTCGTCCATGATCACGAACGCGAGGTCGCGGAGCAGGTCCGAGTCCGCGTAGAGCATGTTGCGCAGCACCTCGGTCGTCATGACGACGATGCGCGCACGGCTGTTGACGTTGGTGTCGCCCGTGAGGAGGCCCACCTCGTCGGGGCCGTACTCGGCCACCAGCTCCGCGTACTTCTGGTTGCTGAGCGCCTTCATCGGCGCCGTGTAGAAGATCTTCGCGCTCGGCCGCTGCATCGCCAGGTAGACGGCGAACTCCGCGACGACGGTCTTGCCCGCGCCGGTGGGAGCCGCGACGAGGACGCTGCGCCCGTTCTCCAACGACTCGGCGGCGGCGCGCTGGAACGGGTCGAGGTCGAAGCGCAGGCCGCTCGCGAACGACTCGAGGAGCGGGAGGCTGCGACGGGAGCGGGAGGCCGCGTAGCGTTCGGCGGGCGAGAGCTGGTCTGTCACGATGCCGCCATCCTAGGCTCCGGATCCGGATGCCGGCCGGGCGCGGACGCGACGACGCCCGCCCCTCGCGGGACGGGCGTCCGGGCCGCGCGGGTCAGGCCAGCAGGTCGTCCGCCATCGTGGCGGCCTTGCGGGCCCGACGGCGGTCGTTCAGCAGCGAGATGCCCGCAGCGAGCAGGTAGAGGAGCGTCATCGGGACCGCCAGCAGGAACATCGACATCACGTCCGCGGCCGGAGTGGCGATGGCGCAGAACAGGACGATGAGCAGGATGGCGATGCGCCACGACCGGATGATGGTCGCGCCCGACAGGATCCCCATGAAGTTGAACAGCACGAGGAACACCGGCAGCACGAACGCGATGCCCACCGCGAACACGAGCTTCAGCACGAAGTCGAAGTACTCGCGCGCCGTGATGAAGGACGAGTCGCCCGCGCCCGCGAACTGCGTGAGCAGCGCGACGATGTGCGGCAGCACGAACCAGCCGGCCGCGCATCCCGCGAGGAACAGCGGCACGGCGGAGAAGAAGAAGCCGAACGTGTAGCGGCGCTCCGTCTTCGTGAGGCCGGGCACGAGGAAGGCGAACACCTGGTAGAGCCACACGGGGCTCGAGAGGATGAGGCCGACGTACAGTGCGATCTGCAGGCGCAGGTCGAACGCGGACGTGATCGTCGGGAAGTTGAGGCTCGCGTTGCGGCCCTGCTCCGCGTTGATCGTCTCGATGGGCTGACGCAGCGCCTCGAGGACGAACGACGAGAGGAACCACCCCGCGACCATCGCGATGACGATCGCGACGCCCGCGATGAACAGGCGCTTCTTCAGCTCCAGCAGGTGCTGGACGAGGGACATGCGCCCCTCCGCGTCGCGCTTCCTCTGGCGGGGACGCTCGGTGGTGCTCACGGATCAGGCGCTGGGGCGGGAGTCCCCGCCGTCGCGCGGGGAGTCGTAGCGCGGGGCGTCGTAGCGGGGCTCGTCGACGCGGGACTCCCCGGGGCGGACGTAGTCGCGCGGGGCGGCGTCGCGGTCGTCCCCGCGGTAGCGCTCCTCGTCGCGGCGGCGGTTCTCCTCGCGCGTGTCGTCGCGGCGGTCGGATCCGCTCTCCTCCTTCATGGTCTTCACCTCGCCCTTGAAGATGCGCATGGACTGGCCGACGCTCTTGGCGAGGGCGGGCAGCTTCGTGGAACCGAAGAGCAGCACGATGACGACGAGGATGATGACGAGGTGCCAGCCGCTGAAGGCGTTTCCGAGCATGTGGTTCACATTCCTTAGGTCAGGAGGGGCCGGACGGTCGTTGTCGGGATCCACGGGGAGTCTACCTTCGGGACCCTCCAGGACACCCTGTGCGGCGTCACGGTTCATGCGGAATTCCCTTCGCCCGACCGCTGGTCCGCGGCGACGGCCTCCCGTTGCGATGATGTTCGGAGGCCGGGCCCGGATCGCTCGGTGCAGCCGCTCAGCCGGCGTCGTCGTAGGCGGCCGCGGCGCGTGCGGCCCAGTCGGCCACGGCCGCCCTGGCCTCCGGCGGCGACGTGACGACCACGACGCCCGCCATGCCCGCGACGAGCCGGACGAGCCCCTGGTAGTGGGCCACGCGCACGGTCACGGTCACGCGACCCGGCCGGCCGGCGACGGGCTCCGGCCGCTCGTCCCCCACGAAGTCGCCGAGGAGCGGCAGGGCGGACTCCGCGACCTCGAGCGTCACGCGCAGGTCGTCGGGGCTGGGCTCGAAGAGCGTGTCGCCGAGGACCACGTCCTGCGGCCGGTGCTCGGGCGGGAGGTCGGTGACGACGAGCTCGTCGAGGCGGTCGAGGCGGAAGGTGCGGACGGCGCCGCGGGCCAGATCCCAGCCGCGCAGGTACCAGTCCTCGTCCATCGACTCGAGGCGCAGCGGATCCACGACCCGGCGCTCCGTGCCGCCCCGCGGGCTGCGGTAGTCGAACTCGACGCGGCGCGCGTCCGCGATCGCGCGGCGGAGGTCGTCGCGCGTGCCGTCTCCCCCGCCGGCCGCGACGGCGACCTGGCTGGGGCTCGCCGACGACCCGCGGGCGAGCTTCGCCATGAGCTGGCCGACGAGGTCCAGGTCGCTGGCGTCCGCCTGCGACGAGACGTACTGCAGGCCGGCGATGAGCGCAGCGGCCTCCCGGGCCGAGAAGCGCGGCGAGTCGTCGATCGCGACCATGTGCGTGATGACGATCTGGTCGTTGTCCTCGAAGTCGTCCCACGCGATGTCGAACAGGTCGCCGTGCTGGTAGGAGGACGTGGATCCGGGCACGCCCGACACGGCGATGAGGCGCACGGCCTGGCGGATCTGCTCGGGCGGCACCCGGAAGTGCGCGGCCGCCTGGCTGACGCTGACCCGGCCGTGATCGGTGAGGTACGGCACGAGGGCCAGCAGGAACGCCAGCTTGTCCTGCGCCTGGAGCGGCGCGGCGCGGTCGGTCATGAGGCGTCCTCCCGGTGGGCGGCGATGGTCTCGGCGAGCCGGGCGCGCACGGCGTCGCGCAGCCGGGGCGGCGCGATCACGCGCGCCTCGGGGCCGAGGCCCGCGACCTCGTCGGCGAAGAGGTTCGTGTCGGAGTAGTGCACGCGGAGGCGGCCGTTCCCGAGGTCCTCCGTGCCGCGGCGACGGCGCAGGCGGATCTCCGCGTCGGACCCGGGGGCCACAGCGACCTCGCCCACGCCGTTCGCCCACACGCGGTCGAGGTCGGCGAGGGCGCGCTCGGCGTGGTCCTCCCCCTCGGGGACGAAGCCGCGGCTCGTCACGCGCACGCGGTCGACGATGCGGGACAGCAGGAACGTGCGCGGCCCGTCGGCATCCTGGTCGATCCCGTGCAGGTGCCAGCGGCCCTGGTGCTGCACGAGCGCGAGCGGGGCGACGGTGCGGATCCGGGCCGTGCGCTCGCCCGGCTTGAGGTAGCCGAAGGTGACGATCACGTGCCGCTCGAGCGCCACGCTGAGCGGCGCGAACGCCGCCTCCCGCGTGCGCAGCCGGGGCGCGTAGCCGATCACCGGGTCGTCGGACTCCACGCCGAGCGACCGCAGCTTGATGAGCGCGCGCCGCGACTCACCCGACAGCGACCCCTCGCGCCACACCATGGCGGCGAGGTTCAGGAGCGTCGTCTCCTCGGGCGTGAAGGACAGGTCGGCGGGCAGCTCGTATGCGCCCCGCGGGATCCGGTAGCGCAGGAGCTGGTTGTTCCCCTCCTGGCCGGGCGCCTCCACGGTCTCCAGCGGCACGCCGAGGTCGCGGATGTCGTCCTTGTCGCGCTCGAACTGGCGCTCCAGGTTGGCGTTGTCGCCGCCGGCGCGGTACCGCTGCCGGTATCCCTGGACGCTCGAGAGGACCTCGTTCTTGGTCAGGCCCTGCTCGGTCGCGAGCAGCGCCAGCACGAGGCTGAACAGGCGCTCCTCGACCGGCACGGCGGGTCGGCGGGATGAGTCGGGCACGCGGTGGTCCTCACGTCGGTGCAGCCCCCGGCCGGTGGCGATGCGTCGTTACTTGGTGGTGCTGGTCCCGAGGATATCGACCACGTAGACGAGCGTGGAACCGGCGGGGACCTTGGCCGAGCCCTGGTCGCCGAAGCCGTCGCCCGGGGGGACGACCGCGATGACCTGGTCGCCGACGTGCTTGCCGACGAGCGCCTTGGCGAGGCCCGGCGTGACGACGAGCGCGGAGGCGGCACCCGTCGAGGGCGCGGTCGTGGTGGCCGTCGCGGGCACCTGCAGCGGGCCGCCGCCGGTCCAGCTGGATCCGAACACCGCCTGCCTCTCGGCCGACGTGCTCGTCCCCCACACGACGCCGGTGTACTGCAGCGTGACCGTGTCGCCGTCGCCGACCTCGGCGCCGTCGCCCGCGCGGAGCAGCGCGTCGCGGTACTCGGTGGGCGGGGTGCTCGGCGGGATGGTGATGCCGGGGACGCCGTCGTCCGTCGTGACGACGGACGGGAAGCCGGCCTGGGCGGGCCGCGGCTCGCCGGTGGCCTTCTCCGGGAAGGAGGACGTGATGTCGACGATGAGGACGAGGCCGTCGGTGGCCTCGAGGCCCTGGGCCGAGAGGTCCTGGCCGGGGAAGACCGTGGAGACGGGGACCGTCACGGCGAGCCGCGAGCCGACGGGCATGCACGTCATCGCGTCCTCGAGGTACGGCAGCGACTCGTGCAGGGAGGCCGGGGTGAACAGCGGCGAGCCGGTGGTGCGGGCGTTCGGCGCGATCCGGGCGTAGGCCGCGAGGTCCTCGCCGGTCTTGCCGTCGACGATGGAGGCGGCTGCCGTGATGCCCTGGTGCGGCTCCACGGGCGCGCCGTCGCCCTCGACGAGGGTCGACACCTCGACGCCCGACGGCTTGAGCGGCGTGGGGAACGCGACCGACGCGGGCGCGCTGCCCACGTCGCCCGTCGCGGTGACCGTGCTGGACGACGTGCCGGGCTTCGCGAGGGGCGTGCAGCCGGCCGCGTCGCCGGATCCGGAGCCGGAGGGGCTGCAGGCGGCGAGCGTCAGGACGAGCCCTGCGCAGACGGTGAGCGCGGCGGAACGGCGCACGTGACTCCTCTTTCGATGGTGGGGGCGGCCGACACGCACCCGCGTGATCGGCCCTGTCATCCTAGGCGGTGGGGTCGGTGCGCTCCGGCGCATCGGACGCGTCGTCGGGGTCGACGCCGTCGCCCGCGACAGCCGCGTCCCGCGCACCCGCGAGCTCGGCGCCGTGCTCCGCGATGCGGACGCGCTTGCGGAGGACCTTGTCGCTCACCCGGCGCTCGCCGAGGGACCCGGGGGTCCAGGCCTCCATGTCCTCGTCGCTGAAGTCGGTCTTCGACGCCCGGCGCTTGAGCTGCGGCAGGACGGATCCGGGCGCCAGGCGGCGGGCCGTGATGAGGAAGCCCGTGTGCCCGATCATGCGGTGCTCGGGGCGGACGGCGAGGCCCTCCACGTGCCAGCCGCGGATCATGGTCTCGCTCGCGTCGGGGTTCGTGAACAGCCCCGAGTCGCGGAGCGCCTCGGCGACGCGCGACAGCTGCGTGACGGTGGCGACGTAGCAGAGCAGGACGCCGCCGGGCGTGAGCGCCTCGGCCACCGCGTCGACGCACTCCCACGGCGCGAGCATGTCGAGCACGACCCGGTCCACGGAGTGCGGCTCGGTGACGGTCGGCAGCGCCTCCGCCAGGTCGCCCAGGGTGATGGACCAGTTCTCCGGGCTGTGGCCGAAGTAGCTCGAGACGTTGCCACGGGCGACGTCGGCGAACTCCTCGCGGCGCTCGAAGGAGAGGAGCGTGCCGGTCGGACCGAGGGCCCGCAGCAGCCACATGGAGAGGGCGCCGGATCCGACCCCCGCCTCCACGACGGTGGCGCCGGGGAACACGTCCGCGAGGCCGAGGATCTGCGCGGCGTCCTTCGGGTAGATGATCGCGGCGCCGCGGGGCATCGACATGACGACGTCCGAGAGCAGCGGCCGGAGCGCGAGGCACTCGATGCCCGCGCTGTTCTTCACGACGCTGCCGTCGGGGAGGCCGATGAGGTCGTCGTGGTCGATCATGCCGCGGTGCGTGTGGAACACCTTGCCGGGCTCGAGCAGGATCGTGTTGAGGCGGCCCTTGGGGCCGGTGAGCTGCACGCGGTCGCCCGCGCGGAAGGGTCCGCTGAAGCGCGCGGCTGCTGCGTCGACGGTCATGCGTCCACCCCGTCGCGGATCGGCGCCGTGGCGCGGCGTTCGGCGTGGGCGGCCTCGAGGTCGGCGAGCGTGCGGCCGGCGAGCGTGTCCCAGAGGGCGTAGGCGTCGTCGGCCGGGAGGGGGACGTGGTGCGGGACGGCGATGACGGTCGCGCCCGACGCCGTCGCGGAGGCGACGCCCGGTGCGGAGTCCTCGATGGCGACGCAGTCGCGGATGTCGACGCCGAGCAGCTCGGCGGCCGCGAGGTAGGCCTCGGGGTGCGGCTTGCTGTGCGTGACGTCGTCGCCGGCGACGACGTGGTCGAACGCGTCGAACGGCACGGCGTCGGCGACCTGTCGCGCCATGCGCCCGATGCTCATGGTGACGAGCGCGGTGGGGATGCCGGCCTCGCGGATCCCGCGGAGGAGCTCACGCGCGCCCGGGCGCCACGGCACCTCGACGAGGATCTGCTCCATGACGCGGTCGCTCAGGCGGTCGATGATCTCCCCGACGGGCAGGTCGACGCCCGCCTCCTGGAGGATCCGCGCCGAGTCGGGCAGCCCGTTGCCGACGAGCCGCAGCCCGTCCTCGTGGGTCCACGTGCCGCCGAAGGAGCCGACCAGCGCCTCCTCCGCCACCATCCAGTAGGGCTCCGTGTCCACGATGGTGCCGTCCATGTCCCAGAGGACGGCCGCGGGTCTGTTGCTGATCACGGGGAGCGAGTCTACCGGCGGGGCGGTGCGTCCTAGGATCGTACGATGACCGCCGGCCGGGCGGCCAGCGGGCGAGACGGAACGGGAGTCACGTGGCGGATGCCGAGAGGTTCGTGAGCGGACGGCTGCTGGTCGTCGCCTTCGAGGGCTGGAACGACGCGGGCGAGGCCGCCAGCGGGGCGGTCCGGGCGCTGAAGGAGCTCCTCGACCTCGAGGCGGTGTCGTCGGTGGATCCCGAGGACTACTTCGACTTCCAGTTCAACCGCCCCACCATCGGCTTCGCGGAGGACGGCACCCGCGAGCTCGAGTGGCCCGGCGCCACGCTCTACGGCCCGAAGGACCCGCGTCGGCCCGCCCAGGACCTCGCCGCGGACGCGCAGCTCGGCGTGAGCGGCGACAACGGCGGCAGCATCCACCTCCTGCTCGGCGTCGAGCCGTCGAGGCACTGGACGGCGTTCACGGCCGAGGTCCTGGACGCCGCGCGCGCGGCGGGCGTCGAGGGCGTCGTGCTGCTGGGCGCGCTGCTCGCCGACGTGCCGCACACGCGGCCCATATCCGTCTACTCCACGAGCGAGAACGCGGCCGTGCGCGCCGAGCTGGGCATCGAGCGGAGCACGTACGAGGGCCCCGTCGGGATCCTCAGCATCATCGCCCAGCGCGCCGAGGAGATGGGCATGCCCACGGTCTCCCTCTGGGCGTCGGTGCCGCACTACGTGCACAGCGCGCCGTCGCCGAAGGCCACGCTCGCGCTCATCGACAAGCTCGAGGAGATGGTCGACGTCGTCATCCCGCGCGGCGAGCTCATCGAGGAGGCCGCCACGTGGGAGGCCGGGATCGACCAGCTCGCGGGCGAGGACGAGGACATGGCGTCCTACATCCAGCAGCTCGAGCAGGCCCGGGACACGGTGGACTCCCCCGAGGCGAGCGGCGAGGCCATCGCCCAGGAGTTCGAGAAGTACCTCCGCCGGGGCGACGGGCCGCGCGGACGCGGCGACGACCGGCCCGAGGAGCCCTGGCGGCCGAAGGACCCGAAGGACCAGTAGGGGCCGCGGGGCGCGCCCGGACCTCCTCCGCGGAGGACGGCGGGCAGCCCGCGGATCAGGCCGCCGGGGTTCCGAGCCGCACGCCGAGCAGCGCGTCGACGGTCCGGATCTCCGCGGTCGTCGCGGGCACGCCCGTCGCGACGCGGAGGTCGAGCAGCAGGATCGCGCCCGGGGTGTCCAGGTCGTCGGCGAGGCGCTCGCGCACGAGCTGGACGAGCTCACCGGGCTCCCCTGCGTCGGCGTCGGCGTCGGACAGCGTCGTGGCGTCGGCGGCCCACGCGTCCCAGGCGGCCAGACGCGCGACGGACTCTGCGAGGAGCGCGTCGGTCCACTCCCAGTCGGCGCGGTAGTGCTGCGCGAGGAGCGCGAGGCGGATGGCGCGCGGATCCACGCCCGCGGCCCGCAGGCGCGAGACGAGCACGAGGTTGCCGAGCGACTTGCTCATCTTCTCGCCCTGGTACGCGACCATGCCGCTGTGCGCGTAGACGCACGCGAAGTCCTCGCCCGTGAGCGCCGCGGCGTGGCCGGCGGACATCTCGTGGTGCGGGAAGATCAGGTCGGATCCGCCGCCCTGCACGGTGACGGGCCGGTCGAGCTTGCGGAGCGCGATGACGGCGCACTCGATGTGCCATCCGGGTCGGCCGCGGCCGACCGCGCTGTCCCAGGCGGGCTCCCCCGCGCGCTCGACGCGCCACAGGAGCGGGTCCAGCGGGTCGCGCTTCCCGGCCCGCTCCGGGTCGCCGCCGCGCTCGGCCGAGAGCACGGCCATGGTGTCGCGGTCGTAGCCGCTCTCGTCGCCGAGCTCCCACGGGCCCGCGTCGCTGGCGCGGGCGACGTCGAAGTACAGGTCCTGAGCGCCGTCCTCGGCCGCGTCGGGCGTGGCGACCGGGTAGGCCGTGCCGCGTCGGACGAGCTCGGCGACCGCGGACGCGACCTCGTCCACGACCTCGGTGACGCCGACGTAGGAGTCGGGCGGCAGGATCCGCAGCGCCTCCATGTCGGTGCGGAACAGCTCCACCTGCTCGGCGGCCAGGTCGCGCCAGTCGACGCCCGTGGCCGTCGCGCGCTCGAGCAGCGGGTCGTCGACGTCGGTGACGTTCTGCACGTACCGGACGTCGTAGCCGCGGTCGAGCCAGACGCGCTGCAGCGTGTCGAAGGCGAGGTAGGTGGACGCGTGGCCGAGGTGGGTGGCGTCGTACGGCGTGATGCCGCAGACGTAGAGGCCCACGCGGCCGTCGCCCGTGCACTCGGCGGGGCGGACGGCACCGGTGCTCGTGTCGTGCAGGGCGGGGACGGGCGGCTCCCCCGCGACGACGGGGACCTCGGGGCGTGACCAGGCGCGCACGGGATCAGGCCGCGATCGCGCCGGTGCCGAGGAGCACCAGGAGCACGGCGCCCAGGGCGACGCGGTAGACGACGAAGGGCATGAACGTGCGGGTGGAGATGTACCGCATGAGCCCCGCGATGACGGCGAGGCCCACGACGAACGCGATGAGCGTGGCGACCGCGGTCTGCCCGGCGCCCGCCTGCCCGGTCTCGTCGAAGCTCTTCACGAGCTCGTACAGGCCGCTGCCGAAGACGGCGGGGACGGCGAGGAGGAACGAGTACTCCGCCGCGACCGGCCGCGAGTACCCGAAGGCGCGCGCCGCGGTGGTGGTCGCACCGGAGCGCGAGACGCCGGGCACGAGCGCGAGGGCCTGCGCGATGCCGATGCTGACGCCGTGCCCGTACGTCATGTCCTTCTCGAGGCGGTCGCTGCGGCTGTAGCGGTCGGCGAGGCCGAGCAGGATGCCGAAGACGATGAGCACGATCGCGACGATCCAGAGCGAGCGGAACGTGGAGCGGATGGTGTCCTGGAAGAGGTACCCCGCGATGCCGATGGGGATCGTGCCGATGATGACGAGCCAGCCCATGCGCACGTCCGGGTCGCCCTTCGGCATGCCCCCGCGGAGCGAGCGGAACCACGCCGACAGGACCTTGCCGATGCGCTTGCGGAAGAACACGACGACGGCGAGCTCGGTGCCGAGCTGCGTGATGGCGGTGAACGTGGCGCCCGGGTCGCCGCCCATGAAGAGCCCGGCGATGCGGAGGTGCGCGCTCGAGGAGATGGGCAGGAATTCGGTCAGACCCTGGACGAGGCCCAGGATGATCGCCTCGAGATAGCTCAAGCGTGCGCTCCACGTGTCGGGTGGCCCACCTGGGGCTCGGTTCTAGTAGGTCAGGAGGAGGTCGCGGAGGACCTGCCTCCCGAAGACTAGTGCGTCGAGCGGGACCCGCTCGTCGACGCCGTGGAACATGGACGGGAAGTCCATGGAGGCCGGGAGCTTGAGCGGCGCGAAGCCGTATCCGGTGATCCCGAGCCGGCTGAGCGCCTTGTTGTCGGTGCCGCCGGAGAGCATGTACGGCAGCACCTCGGCCTCGGGATCGTGCGCGCCGAGGGTCGCCACCATGGCGTCCACGAGGGGGCCCTCGAAGGGGTTCTCGAGCCCGACGTCCTGGATCACGATCTGCACGTCGACGCCCTCGCCCGCGAGCTCGCGGACCCGGGCCAGCACCGCCTCCTCCTCGCCCGGGAGGACGCGGATGTCGATGAGCGCCGAGGCCGTGTCCGGGATCACGTTGTGCTTGTAGCCGGCGTGCAGGAGCGTCGGGTTCGTGGTCGTGCGCAGGGTCGCGGCGATGAACTTCGACGCGGTGCCGGTGGCGATCGCGAGGTCGTCGGGCGTGACCTGCGTCGGGTCCTGGCCGACGATGCGGGCGATCTCGTCGAGCAGCTGGCGCGTCGTGTCGGTGAGGTGCACCGGCCACTCCTCCATGCCGATCCGCGCGACCGCGCCCGCGAGCCGCGTGACGGCGTTGTCGCGGTTGACCTGCGAGCCGTGGCCCGCGGTGCCGGTGGCGACGAGGCGCACCCAGACGAGCGCCTTCTCGCCGGTCTGGAGCAGGTAGGCGCGCTTCCCGGCGAGGTCGATGGAGTAGCCGCCGACCTCGCTGATCGCCTCGGTCGCGCCCGCGAACCACTCGGGCCGGTTCTCGACGACGTACGCGGAGCCGAGCACGCCGCCGGCCTCCTCGTCGGAGAAGAAGCCCATGATGAGGTCGCGCTCGGGCGCGCGGCCCGACGTGATGATCTCCTGCAGCGCGGTGATCATCATCGCGTCCATGTTCTTCATGTCGACGGCGCCGCGACCCCAGAGCATGCCGTCCTGGATGACGCCGCCGAACGGGTCGACCGTCCAGTTCGCGGGGTCGGCGGGGACGACGTCGAGGTGGCCGTGCACGACCAGCGCGGGCTTGTCGCGGTTGCGGCCCGGGATGCGCGCGAGGACGCTCGTGCGTCCGGGCGCGGCGTCGATGAGCTCGGGCTTCAGGCCCAGGTCCACCAGGTGCTGCTCGACGTACTCGGCGGCCTCCGTCTCCCCCTCCGAACGGCCCTCGCCGTGGTTGGTGGTGTCGAACCGGATGAGGTCGCGGGCGATCCGGGCGGTGGCGTCGAGGTCGTCGGGGAGCGTGTCGGTCATGGGTCCACGCTATCGAGGCCGCGTGCATGCGTCCCGCCCGCGGGTGGTCGGGAGGGCCCGCGAGCCGTGCTAATGTCGTCTCTCGGCAGCCGGAGACGGCGGGCCGCACATCCTGTCCGGATGGCGGAATTGGTAGACGCGCTAGCTTGAGGTGCTAGTGCCCGTATTAGGGCGTGGGGGTTCAAGTCCCCCTTCGGACACACACGAGAGCCGGTCGGATCCACCAGGATCCGACCGGCTCTTCCTCGTATCCCGGGCTCTTCGCGGCGGGGCACGGCTACAGTCGCACTCGGCCCTCGCCCGGGTCGCCTGGTGGACCCGAGAGCGAGATGCCATGACCGTCGTCGACAGTGCCGTGTACGTGGACGGGGTCCGCACCGCGGATCCGGAGAGCCTCGACGAGACCTTCGAGGTGATGCGGGAGCGCCAGGGCCTCGCGTGGATCGGGCTGTACCGGCCGGACCCGGAGGAGCTGCACCGCGTCGCCGCCGAGTTCGGCCTGCACCCGCTCGCGGTCGAGGACGCGCTCAGCGGGCACCAGCGCTCCAAGATGGAGCGCTACGGCGACACCTGGTTCGTGGTTCTCCGCCCCGCGCGCTACGTGGACGCGGACGAGCGCGTGGAGTTCGGCGAGCTGCACGTCTTCGTCGGGCCGGACTTCGTGGTCACCATCCGCCACGCGGAGTCGCCGGACCTCGCCGCCGTCCGCCACCGCCTCGAGGAGGACCGCGAGCTCCTCGCCCTGGGCCCGCGCGCCGTGATGTACGCGATCCTCGACCAGGTCGTCGACGAGTACGGCCCCGTCGCCTCGGGACTCGAGGACGACGTGGACGAGATCGAGGACCAGATCTTCGGCGCCGACCCCGACGTCTCCCGCCGCATCTACGCGCTGATGCGCGAGGTCACGGCGTTCCAGCGGGCGACGGCGCCGCTCGGCTCCATCCTCGACGACCTCCGCCGCCGGGCCGAGGAGCGCGATGTGGACCTCGAGCTCCGCCGCGGATTCCGCGACGTGCACGACCACGTCATCCGGGTCGCCGAGCGCGCGGACGCGTTCCGCACCCTGCTGCAGAACGCGCTCACGGTGCACACCACGCTCGTCGGCCAGCGCCAGAACGACGAGATGAAGAAGCTCACCGAGACGAGCCTCGCGCAGAACGACCAGGTGAAGCGCATCTCGTCCTGGGCGGCGATCCTCTTCGCGCCCACCCTCGTCGGCACGATCTACGGGATGAACTTCGTCCACATGCCGGAGCTGAAGTGGACGTACGGGTACCCGCTCGCGCTCGGCCTCATGGTCGTGATGGGCGTCGTCCTCTACGCGGCGTTCCGGAAGCGCGGCTGGATCTGATCCCCGGGCCGGTCGGCCGCCCGCCACGCCGCTAGGGTGACGGGATGCGCGTCGTCGTCATCGGAGCCACCGGCCACATCGGGACCTTCCTCGTCCCCCGACTCGTCGAATCCGGGCACGACGTCGTCGCCGTCAGCCGCGGCACGCGCGAGCCCTACCGCGAGTCGCCCCTCTGGGACCGCGTCGAGCGCGTGCGCGTCGACCGCGACGCCGAGGACGCGGCAGGCACCTTCGCCGACCGGATCGCCGCCCTGTCCCCCGAGGTCGTCGTCGACCTCGTCTGCTTCACGCCCGCGTCGGCGCGCCACCTCGTGGAGGGGCTGCGCGGCCGCGTGCGCCACCTGGTCCACATCGGCAGCATCTGGACCCACGGGCTGAGCACCGCCCTGCCGCTGCGCGAGGACGACCCGAAGGAGCCCTTCGGCGAGTACGGCGTGCAGAAGGCGGAGATCGAGCGCTACCTCATCGCGGAGTCCAGGTCCGGGGGCGTGCCGTCCACGGTCGTCCACCCCGGCCACATCAGCGGCGGCGGCTGGCCCGTGATCACCCCGGTCGGCAACCTCGACCCCGCGGTGTGGACGGCGCTCGCGACCGGCGGACCGCTCGCCGTGCCGGGATCGGGCAGCGAGACCATGCACCACGTGCACGCCGACGACGTCGCCCAGGTCGTGCAGCTCGCCATCGCCAACCGCGAGACGAGCGTCGGCGAGAGCTTCCACGCCGTGTCCGAGCGCGCGCTCTCCGTGCGCGGGTTCGCCCGGGCGGCCGCAGCCTGGTTCGGCCGCGAGCCCGAGCTGGAGCACCTCGACTGGGACGGGTTCCGCGCCCGCACCGAGGAGGATCACGCCGACGCCAGCTGGCAGCACCTCAGCCGCAGCCACGTCGCGAGCATCGACAAGGCCCGTGACGTCCTCGGCTACGCGCCGCGGTTCACGAGCGAGGAGGCCGCGCGCGAGGCGGTCGAGTGGATGGTGCGCGCGGGCGAGCTGGACGTGCCGCTCCCCCGCTGAGCGCCGCCCTGCTCCGGGCATCGGGTCGCGGCGTCAGACGAAGCGCGCGTCGAGCACCAGGCGCGTCCGGACCGCGAGCAGGCGCTCCGGATCCATCGCGTTGAGGCCCGGCAGGCCCGCGGCCACGTGGTCGGCGAGGAGCGTGCGGGCGACCGCGTAGGCCGGCATCGCGTGCGGGTCGTCGGCCGCGTGCAGCACGACCGGCGCGGCGCCGAGGACGCCGGACGGCAGCGACAGCACGAGGCCGACGACGGGCACCTCCATCTCGCGGGCGAGCGCACGGGCGCGGGCGTCGAGGCTGCGGAGCGCGGCGTCGCGGGCGGACGGATCCGTGGCGGCGGCGGATCCCCCCGGCACCGACTCGACCGCCACGAGCCCCTGCGGTCCGAGCACGAGGTGGTCGATCGCGTCGCCCGAGCGCGGCACGGCGACGCCGTTCCAGAACGCGTAGGACGGGCCGAGCTCCATCAGCTCCCGCGCGGTCTCCTCCTGCGCGACGGCTGCGCGCAGCGCCTCGGACGCGGGCCCGGGCACCTCGGCGACGAGATCGGGCGCGTAGGCGTCGGCCTCGAATCGGCGGCGCAGCTCCTCGAGCCGGGCGAGGCGCGCGCTGTAGGCGGCCATGAGGTCGGGGTAGGCGCGCAGGGCCCGCTCGTGCGCGAGGACCTCCTCCTGCAGGCGCTCGGCCGCGCGACGCCGGGGCTCCTCGGAGCGGTACCAGGCGCGTCCGATAGGCGCGGCCCCGGCGAGGCCGGCCGCTGCTCCGACGACGAGGCCGACGGCGGCCGGCACGACGCCGAGCCCCGAGACGAGGAGCACGAGCGCCAGCAGGACGGCGACCACGGGCGGCACGATGGCGCGGGCACGGCGCACGTAGGGCTCCGGCCGGTCGGACAGGGCGCGGCCGCCGCGCG
>NZ_QWGT01000005.1 GCF_003576405.1 Clavibacter lycopersici | reverse complement strand
GAGGCCGGCGGCGCGGAACGCGACGGCGCCTCCCGCGGTCGGCGCGGATCCGCCGGGCAGCGCGATCTCCGGGAGCCCGGCCGTGACGCGGTACGTGCGCGTCGTGCGCCCGTCCGCCGCGGTCACGGTGACGGTGACGGTGCGCCCGTCGACCGAGACGGACGACGTGGCAGCGCCGTCCCCGGTGGTCACCCGGACGTCGGCGGGCGTGAGGGCGGGGAGGCCCACGGGCACGACGGCACCGGCGGATCCGGCCGCGTCGCCGAGCGGCACCGTGACGCCGCCGATGGTGATGGAGGCCGCTGCCGCGTCGTCCGAGACGAGGAACCGGTCGCGCAGCGCGCGCACCTCCTGGTCGTCGACGCCGAGCGTGGTGCGGATGTACGAGTCCATCCCCGCGTAGCGCGACGCGATGCCCGCCTCGAACGTGCCCTGGAGGAGCGCGGGCTTCGCCCAGTCGACGCCGAGCTGGGTGTTGGAGAGCAGGTAGTCGTGGAGGATGTCGGAGCTGCCGACGCCGAGGATCCGGTCGAGCAGGTCGATCACGGTGCCCGTGCGGTCCATCCCGTGCGAGCAGTGGATGAGGATCGTGCCGTCGCCCGTGTGCGACGCGAGGGCCTGCAGCACCTGGCGGTACGCGCTGATCATGACGCCGGGGTGCGCCGCGTCGACGTGGCCCTCGTCGACGAGGTCCTGGTACATCACGGTGTCGTCCGGGTAGTCGCCATCGGCGCCGAAGAGGGAGATCGCGACGGTCTTCGCGCCGGGGATCGGCACGTCCGGCTTCGCCCGGATCTGGCCGGGCGTGCGCAGGTCGATCACGAGGTCGACGTGGTGCACGGTCGCCAGCGTCGCGGCACCCGCCGGGGTGATCCTGTCGAGCGACTCCGTCCGGATCAGGCGGCTCGCGGCGACCGTGCGCCCGTCGACGCCGGTGTACGCGCCGAGCTCGCGGCCGTTGACCAGGCCGGGCACGTCGGTGATGAGGTGGTCGCTCGAGGTGGGCGCCGGCTGGAGCGCGGGGGCGGCCGCCGCGTGCGCGGGCGCGCCGATGCCGACGGAGAGCACCACCGCGGCGGCCGCCGCGGTGAGGGCGCCGATGCGCGCGGGGGCGGCACGGCGGGCAGGGGGGATCGTCACGTTCGTCCTTCTGTGGTGGGATGCGCGCGGGGTCGCGCAGGCCGGCGCGCGCAGGCGGGCGCGAGCTCGGCATCAGGAGCATGGGGTGCGGCGCCACCCCGTGCATGAACGCGATGTTCTGCTTCGGTGAACTCCTGGGCGTCGAGTCCCCGCGAGGAAGGAGGCGAGCGCCCGACGGTCAGACGGCCTCGCCGTCGAAGCGGCGGCGGTTGTCCGCGATCACGTGCTGGTGGTCGCCGACCCACTCGCCGACCGCGAAGGCCACCCGCTGCAGGGAGTGCCCGAGCTCGGTGACCTCGTACTCGACCCGCGGCGGGACCTCGGCGTACACGGTGCGCGTCACCAGGCCGTCGCGTTCCAGGGCGCGGAGGGTGACGGTCAGCATCCGGCGCGAGATCCCCGGGATCATGTCGGCGATCTCGGTGAAGCGCTGGCGGTCCGACCCGAGGACGCCGATGACCAGCAGCGTCCACTTGTCCCCGACGCGCGACATCAACGACCGGAACAGCTCCGGGGTGCCTCCGGAGCAGAGCGCGCGCATCGGCGGCATGGACTCCGCGAGCCGGTCCTGCAGGGCCTGGCCGCGTTCGTCGGGGGACATCGGTGCTCCTTGGGTCACTGCGGGGTAACGGGGGTCTGCTTGAGGTAACAGGCGCCCAGCGTACACAGTTACTCCTCGTAACCCACCCGCTCTGAAGGAGAAGAATGACCACCCTGTTCCGTCTCGACGCCAGCATCCGCATCGACGGCTCGACGAGCCGCGCTCTCGGCGACATCGTCGAGCGCGAGTGGCGCACCGGCCACCCCGATGCGGAGATCATCCGTCGCCACCTGGGCACCGACCCCGTCCCGTCGACCTCCTGGTCGGACGCGGTCGCGGGATCCATGACGCCGGCCGACGCGCGCACCCCGGACCAGCAGGCCGCCGCAGCTCTGGCAGCCACGCTCACCGACGAGCTCGAGGCGGCCGACGCCCTGCTCTTCGCCGTCCCGCTCTACAACTTCGGCGTCTCGCAGCACTTCAAGACGTACGTCGACCTCGTGCTCGCCGACCCCCGCATGGCACCCGGCCAGCCGTCCGCCATCGCGGGCACGCCGGCCGTCCTCGTCACCGTGCAGGGCGGCAACTACGCGGCCGGGACCCCGCGTGAGGGCTGGGACCACGCGACCGCCTGGATGCGCCGCATCCTCGAGGACGTCTGGCAGCTCGACCTGGAGGTCGTGACGCGCGAGTTCACCCTCGTCGGGGTCAACCCGGCGTTGGACCAGTTCACGGAGGTCGCCGACGAGCTCAGGAGCCTCGCCGAGAGGGCCGCCGCGGAGCACGGACGCGGCCTCGCCACGCGCCTGGCCGCCTGAGCCGACTCGGATCGTCTCCTCGATGTCGGTCGCGCGCATGACGTGAGGTGCATCATCTGCCGCGCATCGCCACCAGCCACGCGTCCACCGCGTCCTCGCGCTCGACCCGGAACCCGGCCCGCTCGTAGAGGCGCCGCGCGGCGCTGCCCTGCAGCACGTCGAGGCGGAACGGGCGGCCGTCGTCGTGGCGCTGCATCAGATCGCGGAGCACCTCGCCGCCGATCCCGCGGCCCTGCACCGCGGGATCCAGGTGGAAGTGCTCGATCCAGCGCGCGTCGGCCTCCTCGCGGCAGGCGATGAGGCCGGCGTCGCGGCCGTCGACGCGGATCACGGAGGTGCGCTCGGGCGCCCAGCCGTCGAGGAAGCGGCGGTGGACCCGCACCGGATCCCATCGGCCGAGCCGCTCGAGGTCGGGTCGGAGCGCGACGGCGCGGAGCTCGGCCATCCACGTCGCGTCGTCGGCGAGGGCGGGGCGGAGGATCCAGCGCGGCATCGGCCCGGGCGCCACGCGCAGGTCGCGCTCCATGCAGACGCTCGTGGGATCCGCGGCGTACGGCCCGAAGCGCGGCACGTGCCGGTAGCCGCCGCGCTCGTACATGGCGATGGCGGCGGTCTGCGGCAGGCCGGTCTCGAGCCGCATGGTCGTCGCGCCGAGCGCGCGGGCCCGCTCCTCGGCGGCGACCAGCAGCGCGCGCCCCACGCCGAGGCCGCGCGCGGCATCGGTGACGTAGACGCGCTTCAGCTCCGCGGATCCGTCGCCGCCGTCGACGACCGCCGCGGTGCCGAGCGCGCGGCCGTCGTCGCGCGCGACGAGGAACGTCACGCCGGGCCGCTCCAGGTCGGTCACGTCGAGCGCGTGGTAGTTCTCGGCCGGGTACAGGGCGAGCGCGAAGTCGTCGGCCTGCCGCAGCAGCGGCAGCACGTCGGCGGCGCGCGGGGACTCCGGGGCGACGGTGAGCACGCCCCAGCGTAGGACGGGCCCGCCGGTGGATACGCTGGACCGGTGCCGCGCGGACGAGGTCACGAGCCCTCCGCGCCGGTGCCCCGACCGTGAGGAAGAGCATGCAGATCCACCGCGTCCGCGTCCACCGCAGCGACGAGGCCCTGCCTCCCGAGGAGCAGCTGGCGGGGCGCATCGCCGCCGTCGCCGCGGACCCGGTCGAGGTCGACGCCGACGTCACCGAGATGATCGTGAACCGCATCATCGACAACGCCGCCGTCGCGACCGCCTCGCTCACCCGCGCGCCCGTCGTCGCGGCGCGCGCGCAGGCCCTCGCGCACGGGCCGTCCACGGGCGGCGCGGGCGCGACCGTCGTGGGCGCGGATCCCGCCACCCGCGTGAGCGCCGAGTGGGCGGCGTGGGCGAACGGCGTGGCCGTGCGCGAGCTCGACTACCACGACACGTTCCTCGCCGCCGAGTACTCACACCCGGGCGACAACATCCCGCCGATCCTCGCCGCCGCGCAGCACGCCGCCGCGGCCGGTCGCCCCGACGGGCGCGCGCTCACGGGCGCCGACGTGATCCGCGGCATCGCGACCGGCTACGAGATCCAGGTGGACCTCGTGAAGGCGATCAGCCTGCACGCGCACAAGATCGACCACGTCGCGCACCTCGGCCCGTCGGCCGCCGCCGGAATCGGGACGCTCCTCGGCCTCGACGAGGGCACCGTCTTCCAGGGCGTCGGCCAGGCCCTGCACACCACGACCGCGACGCGCCAGTCGCGGAAGGGCGCCATCAGCACGTGGAAGGCGCACGCGCCCGCGTTCGCCGGGAAGATGGCCGTCGAGGCGATCGACCGGGCGATGCGCGGCCAGACCAGCCCGACCCCCATCTACGAGGGCGAGGACGGCGTGATCGCGTGGCTCCTCGACGGACCCGACGCCTCGTACGACGTGCCGCTGCCCGCGCCGGGCGAGGCCAAGCGCGCGATCCTCGACACGTACACGAAGGAGCACTCGGCCGAGTACCAGGCGCAGGCGTGGATCGACCTCGCCCGCCGCCTGCACCACGCGCACCCGGTGCTCGCGGATGCGGACGCCATCGACCGCGTGATCATCCACTCCTCGCACCACACGCACGTGGTCATCGGATCCGGCGCCAACGACCCGCAGAAGTACGACCCGCGCGCCAGCCGCGAGACGCTCGACCACTCGATCCCGTACATCTTCACGGTCGCGCTGCAGGACGGCGCCTGGCACCACGTCGACTCGTACGCACCCGAGCGGGCCGGCCGCCCCGACACGGTGGACCTCTGGCGCCGCGTCACGACGACCGAGGACCCGGAGTGGACCCGCAGGTACCACTCCATGGACCCGGCCGAGAAGGCGTTCGGCGGGCGGGTGGAGATCCGGCTGACGGACGGCTCGACCATCGTCGACGAGATCGCCGTGGCCGACGCGCACCCGCTCGGCGCCCGGCCGTTCGCGCGCCCCGACTACGTCGCCAAGCTCCGCACGCTCGCCGACGGGGTGCTCGAGGATGCCGAGGTCGACCGCTTCCTCGCGCTCGTCGAGCGCCTGCCCGAGCTCGGCGCCGACGAGCTCGCCGGTCTCACCGTCACCGCACGAAGCGGCCTGCTCGACGGCGCCGGCTCCCCGAAGGGACTCCTCTGATGCTGCACTCCACCCTCACCTCCGCCGCCAAGCGCCACGCGTTCCGCGAGCGCCTCGCGACCGGCGAGCTGCTCCGCCTGCCCGGCGCGTTCAACCCGCTGTCGGCCCGCCTGATCCAGGACAAGGGCATGGACGGCGTCTACATCTCCGGCGCCGTGCTCTCGGCGGATCTCGGCCTGCCCGACATCGGCCTCACCACCCTCACCGAGGTGGCCGGGCGCTCGCAGCAGATCGCGCGCGTCACCGACCTGCCGTGCCTGGTGGACGCGGACACGGGATTCGGCGAGCCGATGAACGTCGCCCGCACGGTGCAGATGCTCGAGGACGCCGGCGTCGCCGGCCTCCACATCGAGGACCAGGTGAACCCGAAGCGCTGCGGCCACCTGGACGGCAAGCAGGTGGTCGACGAGTCGACCGCGCTCAAGCGGATCCGCGCGGCCGTCGACGCCCGCCGCGACCCGGACCTGCTGATCATGGCCCGCACCGACGTGCGCGGCGTCGACGGCATGGCCGCGGCGGTGGACCGCGCTCGCGCTCTCGTGGATGCCGGGGCCGACGCGATCTTCCCCGAGGCGATGGCCGACCTCGCCGAGTTCGAGGCGATGCGCGCCGCGGTGGACGTGCCGATCCTGGCCAACATGACCGAGTTCGGGAAGAGCGAGCTCTTCACGACGCAGCAGCTCGCCGACGTGGGCGTCAACATCGTCATCTACCCGGTGTCGCTCCTGCGCCTCGCGATGGGCGCCGCCGAGCGCGGCCTCGACGCGATCGTCGAGGAGGGCACGCTCGCCGGGAAGGTGCCCGAGATGCAGACCCGCGCCCGCCTCTACGAGCTGCTCGACTACGCGGGCTACAGCGCGTTCGACGAGGACGTCTTCACGTTCACGCTGGAGGGGAACCGCGGCGGGGCGTGATGCCTAGTCGCGGTCTTCGAGGTCGCGGAGCGATCCTTCGAGCGTCATGCCCACGGTGAGCACGGCCAGCAGGATCCCCATCGCGAGCGACGCGAGGACGTGGCCCGCGCGGGTGACCGCGCGCACCCCGCCGGATCGGGCGGCGGGGGCGGCGGGCATCCGGCGAGGCTAGCCGCGAGTCGGCCGTGGGAGGACGGAGCGTCCACACGCGCCGGCCTCACAGCCGCGGATCCACCGGCTCGGACTCCATCGCCAGGACGCCGAAGACCGCCTGGTGCACGCGCCACGTCGTCTCGCCCGCGACGAACCGCTCGACCGCCTCGACGCCGAGCGCGCACTCGCGGCCGCGTACCTCGGTGCCCGGCTGCGCGGGCGCCTGCCGCCCGCTGACGAGCCCGGCCACGGGCTGCGCGACCCGGCCCTCGCGGCCCTGGCGATCCGAGACGCCCCTCCCGGACCGGGGGTTCCGCGGTGCCGGGTGCGCGTGGTCGACTGGGCGGGACGACGGGGACCCATGCGACCAGCACCAGCACCATCACGAGCACCAGCTCGGAGCGGCGCGTCTGCGCTCGCGGCGGCGGTGGTCCTCGGCGCCGTCCTCACGGGCTGCGCCACCGGCCCTGGCGCGGAGCCCGTCCGCCCCGACGCCGCGGCCCCACCCGGTTCCGCCGGGATCGCCACCTACCGCGACGACGGCAGCGGCATGGAGGCGCTCATGACCGGCACGCTCGTCGAACGCGACGGATGCCTCTACCTCGAGACCCCGGGCTACGCGCCCGACGGCGGCTCCGCCTACTGGCTGCCGATCCTCCCCGAGTCGACGACCCGGTGGGACGGGACGACCCTCACCCTCGGCGATGAGTCGCACCGGGTCGGCGACGAGGTCAGCCTGGGCGGCGGCGTGTCCTCCGAGCCGACGTCCCCGTACGACCTCTCCGGCATGGAGGGGATCCCGGACGCGTGCAGCACCGAGTACGCGTGGCTCGCCGGGCCGCCCCGGGAGCCGGCCGCCGGATGACGCGCGACACCGGCGAGGCCGCCGCCACGCGCGGCCCCCGCCTGCTCCTCCGCGCCGCGCTCCTCGGTGGGATCCCGCTGGTCGCCATGTCCGCGATCGGCGCGTACCTGCTCGCCGACGGGCAGACCGCGGACGGGCGCTCGACCCTCGCGGTCGGCGTGATCGTCGCGGCCACAGCCGCCGGCTCGCTGCTCTACCAGGTGGAGCGCTGGAGCCTCACGCGGCAGTCCGTCACGCACTTCGCGCTCATGCTAGTGACCGTCCTCCCGGCGCTCCTCCTCAGCGGCTGGTTCCCGGTGGACACGGCAGGCGGCGTCCTCACGGTCGTCGGGATCTTCCTCGCCGCGGGCCTCGTGCTCTGGACGACGCTGTTCCTCGTGATGACCGCGGTCGAGCGGCGACGGACCGCGCGCGCCTCGACGTGATCCCGGCGCCCGCGCCTCAGAGGCGGACGACGCGGTACGTGTCGTCGACCGAGAACCCGGCGCGCGCGTAGAGGGTCATCGCGCGGGCGCTGGAGTGCACGCGGACGTAGCGGCATCCCCGCGCCCGGGCGTCGTCGAGCAGCGCCCGGACGAGCCGCGCGCCCGTCCCCGATCCGCGAAGCGACGGCACGACGTAGACCGACTGGACGTCTCCGGAGACCCGGTGCAGGTCGTCCGGCGTCGGCGGGCGATCCGTGAGGGCGAGCCAGCCCATGCCCACCACCTCGCCGTCCGCCTCCGCGACGATGCACCGGTGGGTGTCGGGATGTGCCTCGGTGAAGGCGGCGGTCGCGGCGACGTAGCCGGCCTCGTCGGTCGCGGGTGCCGTGCCCGACTCCTCGACGCTCCATCGCCAGCGCAGCTCCGCGACCCGCCGCATGTCCTCGGCGCGGGCGGGCCGGATCGTGACGGCGGGGCTCCCGGTGCTCGAGGGGAGCGCCTCGCATGGGCGGTCGGCGGGCGGCTCGGCGGGATCGCTCATCCTCCGACGGTAGGCGCTGCCTGCCGGCCCGCGCAGAGTCCGTCCCGCACGGATGCCGCGAGGGCCGCGCGGCGTCGTGCGTGCACCTCGTCGGGCTCGTCGGCCGTCGCGACCGTGGTGATCGAGATCTGCGCCCAGCTCGCCGCGGTCGCGATGAGCAGGGTCCACACGTCGTCGGGGTCGAGGTCGGCACGGATCGCGCCCGCCTCCTGCGCGGACGCGATGTCCCGGAGGTGCCCCGCGTCGTGCTCCTCGAGGCCCGGGTAGAGGTAGCCGGTGCCGTCGCGCTCGAGGCGCTTCCACATGACGAGGCGGGCGAGGGCGGGATCCGCGAGGTAGTCGTCGTAGAGGCGCGCCGAATAGCCCGGCAGATCGTCGGCGGTGAAGGGCACGCGGTCGCCGTTCGCGATCACGTGCTCGGCGAAGACGGCGTCGAACAGCTTGTCCTTGGCGCCGAAGTGGGCGTAGAGCATCGGCTTGCTCATGCCGGACGCGGCGGCGATGCGGTCGACACGGGCGCCGGCGATGCCGCGGGCGGCGAACTCCTCGGTGGCGGCGTCGAGTATGCGCTGGCGCGTGCGATCGGCGGTCGTCATGCCGACCACTTTACATTGCTACCAACCAGTAGGTAGGATCGAGTCATGCGCACCAGAGCCCTCCTCTCACCGTCCTCCGGCCAGCCCGTCCGCCCCACCCCGATCGACCGCCGCGACCTCCGCCCCGACGACGTCGACGTCCGCGTCACGCACTGCGGCGTCTGCTTCTCCGACCTGCACGCCCTCGATCAGCCGGGCCGGGACACCGCGCTCGTCCCCGGCCACGAGTTCGTCGGGGAGGTCGCGGCCGTCGGATCCGCAGTCACGGCCTTCGCGCCGGGTGACCCCGTCGCGGTCGGCAACATCGTCGACTCGTGCGGCGTCTGCGCCATGTGCCGGGGCGGCCACGAGAACATGTGCGTCGAGTTCCCCACGCTCACCTACGGCGGCCGCGACCGGGTCGACGGCTCCACGACCCGCGGCGGGTGGTCCGGACGGTACGTGGTCCGCGAGTCCTTCGTCTACCGCCGTCCTGCGTGGCTGGATCCCGCCGCCGTCGCGCCGCTCATGTGCGCGGGCATCACGGTCTGGGAGCCGATGCGGGCCGCGCGCGTCGGCCCGGGCACGCGGCTCGGCGTGGTCGGGATCGGCGGCCTCGGGCACCTCGCGGTGCGTCTCGGCCGCGCGCTCGGCGCCGAGGTCACCGTGTTCACGACCAGCGCGGCGAAGGCGACGGATGCCGAGCGCCTGGGCGCGAGCCGCGTGGTCGCCTCCACCGACCCCGCCGCGATGACGGCCGCCGCCTCGAGCCTCGACCTCGTGCTCGACACGGTCTCGGTCGCGCACGACCTGGCGCCGTACCTCCGGGTGCTCGACCTCGACGGCACGCTCTGCGTCCTCGGCCACCTCGGCCAGCTGACGGTGCAGGCGATGGACCTCCTGACCGCGCGACGGAAGCTCGCCTCCACGGGCAGCGGCGGGCGTCCCGGGACTCAGGACCTGCTCGACTTCTGCGGCGAGCACGGCATCACGGCCGACGTGGAGGTGCTGCCCGCGGCCGAGGTGGGCACCGCCATCGACCGGCTGCGTCGCAACGACGTGCGGTACCGCTTCGTGCTCGACATGGCGGGGATCGACGACGGCGTCTGATCCTGGGCCTAGGCCCGGGCTCCGGTCAGGCCCCGCCGAACGCGGCGACGACCGCCGCCACCGCCCGCTCGACCTCGGCGCCCACGGCCTCCCGGTCTCCCGACTCCGAATCGTGGACGAACGCGGTCGCGCCCCGCCGCGCGCCGCAGTAGTCGAGGATCCCGTGCCCGACCTGCGTCTCGAACGCCTGCAGGTAGCCGTGCCGGGCGAAGGAAGCGCGGCTCGTCCCGGAGACGGGCACGAGATGCACGGTGAGGCGCTGCAGCCGCTTCTCGATGCGGCCGTCGTCGTCGACGCCGAAGGCCCAGCCCGCGATGAACGTCCGGTCGATCCAGCCCTTCAGCAGCGCGGGCATCGACCACCACCACACGGGGAAGACGAGCACGACGTGATCCACCGCGTCGATGCGCGCCTGCTCCGCGAGCACGTCCGCGGGGGCGGGGGCGTCGCCGGCGTACGCGCGCCGGTCGGCCATGCCGAACACCGGGTCGAAGCCCTCCTGCGCAAGGTGCGCGACCTCCGCCCGGTCGGCTCCGAGCGCGGTGACGAGCCGGCGGGCGACGTGGTGGGTGAGGGAGCCGGGATCGGGGTGGGCCGTGACGATGAGCGCGGTCATGCGTCCATCCGACCACGCGTCGCCTGGACGGCCCCGGCCCCGCGGAGGTCCGTCTGCCGCGGTCGATCCCCGCCTCGCGGACGGGCAGCCCTCACTGCGGCGTGATCGACCAGGCCCCGTTGGACGTGACCTGCACGACAGCCGGCCCCTCCATCTCGACCGTGCCGCTGTAGGCGCCGATCTCGTTCGCGATGAGAGGGGAGAACGACGACGTGCCGTACTCCTGCACGACGAAGTTGCTGTCCCCGTCGTTCGTGAGAGCCGCGACCGAGAAGTCACCCGACATCACGATCACGGAGTCGCCGGATCCGGACGCGGGGCCCGCCACGATCGGGACGGTCGTCAGGTCCGCGACCGTGATGGTCCACGCCGCGTCGGCGTTCACGGTCATCTGCGTGATGATGCCTCCGTCGGTCGTGTTGACGACGTACTGGCCGCGGTGCGGACCGATGGTGTTCACGAGCAGGGAGTCCCGCCCGTTCGTCTTGAGCACCGTGTTGCCCGTGCAGGTAGCGCATTCGAAGGTCACGATGGCGGTCTCCTGCAGATCGACGGCCTGGACGAAGTCGCCCGTGCCCGTGAAGGTCTGCGCGGCGAAGGTGGGATAGCTGCTCTCCGCGGGCGCCTCCTCTGCCGGGGCGGATCCAGCGTCGGGCGCGGCCGAGGCGGCTCCCGCCAGCCGGTCCGCCGTCCCATCCTCGCCGGGGGAGAGGACCAGTGCGGTGCATGACGCGAGACCCGCGAGGACCACCAGTGCGCCGCCACCGACCACGAACGGCCAGACCCGTCGCTTCCGCTCGTGGGGAGCGGCGCCTGCAGCTGCACCGGCCGCCACGGCCCCGGCGGGCGAGTACGGGGTGAACGCCGGCGCGGCGCCCGCGGCCGGGCGGTGCACGAGGTCGGGGCGCGCGGGAGTCGCGGAGACCGAGGCGTGGGGCAGAGGACCCGCCGCGGAAGTGCTGGCGGCCTCGGGGTCGGGGCCCCGGGGAGGAGAGGGCGGCGGAGGCGGGGGAAGCTCGTGCCACTGCCTGCCGTCCCAGTAACGGGGCGCTCCGCCCGCGTGCGGCGCTGCGTACCAGCCGGGTTCAGGGAGCGGGGTGGTGTTCGTCATGTGCCGTCTCGGATGTGGGACGACCGTGTGCCGTCGGCTGAGTCTGGTCCGGCGGAGGGCAGCGGGCCTCCCCCCGTTCGGGACGAACCACGGCCATCGCCGCGTTCAGTCCAGCTCGCCCGCCAGCTCGTCCTCCTGCAGCAGCCGCCGCGCCGCGATCCCGATCACCGCGCTGTACGTCGGGTACGCGAAGCGCACGTGCGCGAGGGTGGCGACGTCCACGCCCGCGGCCATCGCGGTGGTGACCGACTGGATCACCTCGGCCGCGTTCTCGCCCACGGCGTGCGCGCCGAGGATGAGCTCGCGGCGGCGGTCGGCGATGAGCAGGAGGAAGCCGGCCTCGCGGTCGTCGATCACGGCGCGGTCGACCTCGGCGAACGGCACCCGCGCGACCACGCACGCGCTGTCGCGCTCGCGCGCCTCGGCCTGCGTGAGGCCGACGCCCGCGTAGTCGGGGTCGGTGAAGCCGCCCGCGGGGAGGAGCTGCAGCGGGATCCGCCGGTTGACGCCGAGCACCGCGTTCTCGGCCGCGGCCTCGCCCTCGGACTGCGCGGCCTGCACGAGCATGTCCTTCCCGTTGGCGTCGCCCACCGCGAGGATGTGCGGCACGCGCGTGCGCAGGTACCGGTCGACGGGGATCGCCGACCGCTCGACCTCGACGCCCGCGTTCTCGAGACCCAGGTCCTCGACGTCGGCGGGCCAGCCGGTCGCCATGATCACGGCGTCGAAGCTGGAGGACTGCGGCCGGTCGCCCGCGCGCCAGAGCAGGGTGATGGATCCGTCGCCGGTCTTCGTGAGGCCCGTCACCGTGTCGATGCCCGTGTGCACGCGCACGCCCTGCGCGACGAACGCGGCGGACACGGCCTCGGAGATCGCCTCGTCGGACGCGGTGAGCACGCGCGGCGCGACGTCGAGCAGCGTGACCTCGGAGCCGAACGAGCGGAAGACCGTGACGAGCTGCGCGCCCGTGTTGCCCGCGCCGATGACGGCGAGGCGGCGGGGGATCTCCGGCAGCGCCAGCACGTCCTCGGGCACGGTCGCGAGGTCCGCGCCGGGCACGGGCAGGCGACGCGAGTGACCGCCGACGCACACGATGATCGAGCCCGCGGTGATCCGCCTGCCGCTGTCGAGGACGAGCGTCCGGTCGTCGACGAAGCGCGCGCGGCCCTCGTGGATCAGCGTGACGCCCGCCGCCTCGAACCGCGCGGCCTCGTCCTTGAGCGACCGCACCCGGTCGACCTGCTCGTGCACGCGCGCCACGATCGACGGCCAGTGCGGCACGGGCTCGCCCACGCCGATCCCGCTCTCGCCCGCGGAGCGCACCTCCCGCACGAGCCGTGCGGTCTTCGCGAGCACGCGCGTGGGCACGCACCCGGTGTTGACGCACGTGCCGCCGACGCGGCCGGCCTCCAGCACCACGACGCTCGCGCCGAGCTCTGCGGCGCGGAGGGCGGCGGCGGTGCCCGCGGGTCCGGCGCCGATGACGGCGACGTCGTAGTGCTGCGGCTCGGCGACGGTGTCGGGTTCGGCGTGGTCGGTGCTCTCGGGCATGGCGTCCTCCGGGTCGGCGCAGCGGTGCGGGCGGCGCCTCGGGAGCGCCTGATCGAGAGGCTACCGAGCCGGTGCCGCCGCGACCCGGGTGCGGAGCCGACCGTCACGTGGGGCGCGGTGGTAGCGCGTTGCTTGGGGCGGTGATGTCGGATGAACGTGGACTCGAAAGGGTGATCGCCTTACGTATCCGGTTCGACAGAAAACGTCACTCGCGCTGGGGAGTGACAATCCCGTAGTCTTCGCATCATGCTCACCGATGACGAAAAGGGCGGGGCCCGTCAACCCGGCAAAGGCGAAAAGCGTACCGGATATACTCTGGCGGTGGGCACCTCGGCGCTCCTCGCGGTCGCAACCTTTGCGGCCTGCATGACGCTCGGTGTCTTTATTTTTGGCGTGTTCGTGGCTATTTTTACTGCCACTTGGACGAGCGAGGCGGCCGGCGTGTGGTTTCGTGAGTTCTTCAAAAGCCCTGGAGCAGCTGCTTGTGTGGCACTAGTTGCTGCAGGGCTGACGTTTTGGGGCCTAAGTAGGCAATTGCGTGTATCCCGATCTGTCCTACAGCATGAGCAAGCAAAAACCGAAAACGCGTCGTGGTGGCAAATGTTCGAATGGACTACTAGCCGTGGGCTGCCGTCTGCGAAGGACGATACGGCGCTCCCCATATCTGTAACTGTCACTACTTTGCAGGAGCTTGCGACACGTGCAACAAACGATGTGCAATCAGCGGCGTGTGCTGGCGTAATTGATCACCTAGGTTCACCCTTGCGGGCTTCCGATCATGACCCCGACGGGACGCCGTCAACAATCGACCATCCTGGCTCAGTACCAGAGGGAAAGCCGCAAGCGGACGTATCGGCCATGACGGCATTATCTGCTTACGTTACTGCAACCGCGGGGTCCCCGGCTGCATCAGCTGTTGTGGAGGGGCTGCTCTACGAGCGAGAAGTGATCGGGGCTCTGGAGGAAGTGATAGGTGACCTTGGTAGTATCCGCGCAAACCCCGGCGGACGGAGTCGTTCTGGCGGCATCGACTTTTACGAGACGGATGCACTCCTTGCATTACCGCTTGGTAATGTGCTCGTAGATATTCACAAAGTTGGGGACTCGGTGGGTCGACGGGCCAAACTGGCCGACCGGATACGCCAGCTTGGGCGTGCGTCCCGCATCATGGCGCTCCAGTCTCCTGGGGACAGTAAGCCGCAGATTCTCATTCTTACGGATTCCGCGAAGGCGGTTGAGTATCTTAAGGATCGCGCGGATCAAGCGGGGGTGGTGCTGATTCGTTGGGCGACGGATGATGATAGCGAAGTATTGCGCAGTGCTCTTGCCAAGTACGGTGTTTAAAAATGATCATATAAGCGTCGTGATTGCGTGAGCTGCGTGTTTAGTTTCAGGTACCTATCAATGAGGCGAACGTCTCAGTAGGCTACGAGCGCACTCGGTGGCACTCGATCCGCCACCAGCGGTGCGTCGCGCGAAGGAGCACCATGACCGACATCCGCAAGGGCCTCGCCGGGGTCGTCGTCGACACGACCGCCGTCAGCAAAATCGAGCCGGCCACCAACTCCCTCCTCTACCGCGGGTACCCCGTGCAGGAGCTCGCCGCGCACTGCTCCTTCGAGCAGGTGGCGTACCTCCTCTGGCACGGCGAGCTGCCGACCGACGAGGAGCTCGCGCACTTCGAGCACCAGGAGCGCGCCGAGCGGCAGCCCGCCGATGCCGTGCTGCGGATCATCGACGCCCTGCCCGTCGACGCCCACCCGATGGACGTCCTCCGCACTGCCGTCAGCGCGATCGGCGCCGCGGATCCTGCGCCCGACGACCACTCGGCCGACGCCGACCTCGAGCGCTCCGTGCGGCTGCTCGCGCAGATCCCCGTGCTCATCGCCTACGACCAGCGCCGCCGCCAGGGCCTCGCCCCGGTCGAGCCGCGCGACGACCTCGGCCTCTCCGAGAACCTGCTGCTCATGGTGCACGGCGAGCGGCCCACGGAGGCCGACGCGAAGGCGATGGAGGTCTCGCTGATCCTCTACGCCGAGCACTCCTTCAACGCCTCCACGTTCACCGCGCGCGTGATCACCTCGACCCTCGCCGACCTGCACTCCGCGGTCACGGGCGCGATCGGCGCGCTCAAGGGCCCGCTGCACGGCGGCGCCAACGAGGCCGTGCTCGAGACGCTCGACGAGATCGGCGACGCCTCGCGCGTGGAGGCGTGGCTGGACGAGGCGCTCGCCGCCAAGCGCAAGGTCATGGGCTTCGGCCACCGCGTCTACCGAGCCGGCGACTCGCGCGTGCCCACCATGAAGGCGGCGCTCGACGAGCTCGTCGCGGTTCGGGTCGAGGAGGGCGGCGAGGCGGGGGAGTCGGCGACGCGCACCATGGAGCTGTACGACGCGCTCGAGCGCGGCATGGCCGAGCGAACCGGGATCCTGCCGAACCTCGACTACCCGTCGGGCCCGGCCTACGCGCTCCTCGGCTTCGAGACCCGCGCCTTCACGCCGCTGTTCGTCGCCGCGCGCGTGGTCGGCTGGACGGCGCACATCGTGGAGCAGCGGGCGGCGAACTCGCTGATCCGGCCGCTGTCGGAGTACGACGGACCCGCCGAGCGCCACCTGTCCTGACCGCTCGGGGGCGCCGGTCACACGGCCGGGAGCGCTCCCGCCGATCGTTAGGATGGAGCCCATGTCCCGCGGCGAGCCCTTCTACATCACCACGCCGATCTTCTACGTGAACGACGTCCCGCACATCGGGCACGCGTACACGGAGGTCGCCGCCGACGTGCTCGCCCGCTGGCACCGCCAGCGCGGCGACGACACCTGGTTCCTCACGGGCACCGACGAGCACGGGCAGAAGATCCTGCGCACCGCCACGGCGCACGACACCACCCCGCAGGCCTGGGCCGACCGCCTCGTCACCGAGAGCTGGCAGCCGCTGCTCGAGGCCGTGGACATCTCCAACGACGACTTCATCCGCACCACCGACGCCCGCCACGAGGAGTCGGTGAAGATCTTCCTGCAGCGCCTCCACGACGCCGGGTTCATCTACACGGGCGAGTACAAGGGCTACTACTGCGTGGGCTGCGAGGAGTACAAGCAGCCGAGCGATCTCCTCGAGGGCACGGGTCCGTTCGAGGGCCAGCTCGTGTGCGCCATCCACTCCAAGCCCGTCGAGCTGCTGGAGGAGAAGAACTACTTCTTCCGCATGAGCGACTTCGGCGAGCGGCTCCTCGCGTTCTACGAGGAGCGCCCCGACTTCATCCAGCCCGAGAGCGCCCGCAACGAGATCCTGTCGTTCGTGCGCCGCGGCCTCGAGGACCTCTCCATCTCGCGCTCCAGCTTCGACTGGGGCATCCCGATCCCGTGGGACGAGAGCCACGTCGTGTACGTGTGGTTCGAGGCGCTCATGAACTACGTCACGGCCATCGGCTACGGCGTCGACGACGAGCAGTTCCGGCGCCGCTGGCCCGCCACGCACCTCGTCGGCAAGGACATCCTCCGCTTCCACGCGGTGATCTGGCCCGCCATGCTCATGGCGCTCGGCGAGGAGCCGCCCCGCCGCGTCTTCGGCCACGGCTGGCTGCTCGTCGGCGGCGAGAAGATGTCGAAGTCGAAGCTCACGGGCATCGTGCCGCAGACCATCACCGACACCTTCGGCATCGACGCGTTCCGCTACTACTTCATGCGCGCGTTCGCCTTCGGGCAGGACGGCTCGTTCAGCTGGGAGGACCTCAGCGCCCGCTACCAGGCCGAGCTCGCCAACGGCTTCGGCAACCTCTCCTCCCGCGTGATCGCCATGGTCGGCCGCTACTTCGACGGCCGGATCCCCGCCACGCACGAGCTCACCGAGGCCGACGAGCGCGTGCTGTGTGTCGCGCGTGCCGCGGCGTCCACCGCGGACGAGGCCATCGAGCGGCTCGCGATCCACGAGGCGCTCGCCGCCGTGTGGACCCTGGTCGACGAGCTCAACGGCTACATCACCAGCCAGGAGCCCTGGGCGCTCGCCAAGAAGGACGAGGACCGCGAGCGCCTCGAGACCGTGCTGCACACCGCGGTCCGCGGGCTCGGCACGCTCGCCGTGCTGCTCGCGCCCGTGCTGCCCGGCGCCACCGCCAAGCTCTGGACCGCCCTCGGCGGCGACGGCACGGTGGGCCAGCAGCGCATCGACCTCGCCGACGAGTGGACCGGATCCGGCACCGTCACCCCGCTCGAGGCACCGCTGTTCCCGCGCATCGAGCAGGAGCCGGCGACGCCCGCAGCCTGACGTCCGCCGCCGGGCCTCCGGGTGCCGCGCCCCGCCGGGCGCGGCACCCGCCCGTCGGTAGAGTGAGCGGGATGTCCGAATCCAGCTACGTGCGCCAGCGCGACACCTCCTCGGCCCACGGCCAGACGCGCGACCTCACGTACCCGCCGCTGCCCGAGGCGCTCACGGTGCCCGTCTACGACAACCACACGCACCTCGAGATCGCGGACGGCGAGTCGCCGATCGACTTCACCGAGCACCTCGACCGCGCGAGCTCGGTCGGCGTGCGCGGCGTGATCCAGGTCGGCGGCGACCTGGAGACGTCCCGCTGGTCGGCGGAGACCGCCGCGCACGAGCCGCGCATGCTCGCGGCCGTCGCGATCCACCCGAACGAGGCCCCGGCCTACGAGGAGGCGGGCACGCTCGACGACGCGCTGGCCGAGATCCACGAGCTCGCCGGACGCCCGCGCGTGCGCGCCGTCGGCGAGACCGGCCTCGACTTCTTCCGCACGGGCGAGGACGGCCGCGCCGCCCAGCAGCGCTCGTTCGAGGAGCACATCCGCATCGCCAAGGAGCGCGGGATCGCCCTCCAGATCCACGACCGCGACGCGCACGACGAGGTCGTCGCGACCCTGCTGCGCGTCGGCGCCCCCGAGCGCACCGTGTTCCACTGCTTCTCCGGCGACGAGGACCTCGCGCGGATCTGCGCCGAGAACGGCTGGTACATGTCGTTCTCCGGCACGGTCACCTTCAAGAACGCGCACGACCTGCGGGAGGCGCTCGCCTTCGCGCCGCGCTCGCTCCTGCTGGTGGAGACGGACGCGCCGTTCCTCACGCCCGTGCCGTTCCGGGGCCGGCCGAACGCGCCGTACCTGATCCCGCACACGCTCCGCGCGATGGCCGCGCACCTCGGCACCGACGTGTCGATGCTCGCCGCGCAGATCTCCTCCAACACCGAGCTCGTCTACGGCCGCTGGGACGACGAGCCCGTCACGTCGCCGTCGAAGGACCCCGCCGAGCTCGACCCGGCGGGCCGCGCGTGAGCGACGAGACGGCACCGGCCGTCGCCCCGACGCTCCTCGGCCCCGCCGAGATCCGCGACCTCGCCGAGCTGCTCGGCGTCGCGCCCACCAAGAAGCTCGGGCAGAACTTCGTCATCGACGCCAACACCGTGCGCCGCATCGTCCGGGTCGCGCGCGTGGAGGCCGGCACCCACGTGGTCGAGGTCGGGCCGGGTCTCGGCTCCCTCACCCTCGGCCTCCTCGAGACGGGCGCCAGCGTCGTCGCGGTGGAGATCGACGGCCGCCTCGCCGAGCAGCTGCCGATCACCGTGCGCCTGTACCAGCCGGACGCCGCGGTGACGGTGGTGCACGAGGACGCGCTCCGCGTCGCCGAGCTGCCCGGGGATCCGACCGCGCTCGTCGCGAACCTCCCGTACAACGTCTCCGTGCCCGTGCTGCTGCACCTCCTCGAGCACTTCCCGGCGATCCGCACGGGCGTGGTCATGGTGCAGGCCGAGGTCGGGCACCGCATCGCGGCGGCGCCGGGATCCAAGGTGTACGGATCCCCGAGCGTCAAGGCCGCCTGGTACGGCGCCTGGCGCACGGCCGGCCAGGTCAGCCGCCAGGTCTTCTGGCCCGTCCCGAACGTCGACTCCGTGCTCGTCGCGTTCGAGCGGCACGCGGAGCCGTACGCCTCCGAGGAGCTGCGGAAGCGCACCTTCAAGATCGTCGACGCGGCCTTCCAGCAGCGCCGCAAGATGCTGCGCCAGGCGCTCGCCGAGCTGCTCGGCGGGAGCGAGGCCGCGTCCGCCCTCCTCGAGGCCGGAGGGGTCGCCCCCACTTCGCGGGGCGAGCAGCTGGGCGTCGACGACTACCTCCGCGTGGCCCGTGCCTGGGCCGATCGGGACGGTGACGGAGGGGCTCCCAGCCTCCGCTAGGTTGGAGCACATGACCTCCGCGGCCACCAGCCCCGATGTGGTGCACGCGCGGGCCCCGGGCAAGATCAACGTCTCCCTCACCGTGGGCGCCCTCCAGGAGGACGGCTACCACGACGTCGCCACCGCGTACCAGGCGGTCAGCCTCTACGAGGACGTGTACGCCACCCGGGCCGACGACTTCTCGGTCGAGTTCGGCGGTTCCATCGACACGTCGCACCTCACCACCGGCCCCGACAACCTCGCCATCCGCGCGGCGCGGCTCCTCGCCCGCAGCACCGGCCACCGCGGCGGCGTGCACCTGCGCATCGAGAAGAACGTGCCCATCGCCGGCGGCATGGGCGGCGGATCCGCGGACGCCGCGGCCACCCTCCTCGCCTGCGACACCCTGTGGGGCACCGAGCGCACGCGCGACCAGCTGCTCGCCCTCGGCGCGGAGCTGGGTGCCGACGTGCCGTTCGCGCTCGCCGGGGGCACCGCCATCGGCACCGGCCGCGGCGACCGCCTCAGCCCCGCGCTCGCCAAGGGCACGTTCCAGTGGGTGCTCGCCATCGCCGAGTTCGGCGTCTCCACGCCCGACGTGTACGGCGAGCTCGACAAGCACCGCGAGCGCCACGCGCAGGACATCTTCCCGGCCCAGCAGATCCCGCAGGTCGACTCGGGCGTGCTGCAGGCGCTGCGGGCGGGGGATCCGCGCATGCTCGCCGAGGTCCTCCACAACGACCTCCAGGCGCCCGCGCTCCACCTCGCGCCCGGTCTCGGCGAGGTGCTGCAGCTCGGCGAGGAGAACGGCGCGCTCGCGGGCATCGTCTCGGGATCCGGCCCCACGGTCGCGTTCCTCGCGGCGGACCTCGACAGCGCGCTCGAGCTGCAGATCGCGCTGAGCGCCGCCCGCCTCACGGTGATCCGGGCCACGGGGCCCGTGCACGGCGCCCGCATCATCACGGGCTGACGCGGCGCCTCCCGCCATGCGCACGACCCTGCCGCGAGCGATCCGGCCCTCCCGTCCCGAGTGGGCGCTCCTCGGCATCACCGCCATCTGGGGCGGCACGTTCCTCGCGGTCCACGTCGCGATGGAGCACAGCGGGCCGCTCTTCTTCGTGGGGCTCCGGTTCCTCGTGGCCGGGCTGATCAGCGCGGTCCTGTTCCGGCGGGTGCTCCGCGGGATGCGCCGGGTCGACCTGGGTGCGGGCGCGGCGATCGGCGTCATGATCTTCCTCGGCTACGGCCTCCAGACCTACGGGCTGCAGACGATCCCGAGCAGCACGTCCGCCTTCATCACCGCGCTGTACGTGCCGCTGGTGCCGCTCCTCCAGTGGGTCGTGTTCCGCAGGCGCCCCGGGGTGCTCGCGCTCGTGGGGATCGCGCTCGCGTTCGTCGGGCTGCTGCTCGTCGCCGGTCCCCAGGAGGGGGTCGCGCTGGGCGCGGGGGAGCTGGCGACGCTGGTCAGCACGCTCCCGATCGCCGCGGAGATCATCCTCATCGGCCTGTTCGCCGGGCGCGTGGACGTCGGCCGGGTGACCGTCGTGCAGCTCGTCGTCGCCGGGGCGCTCTCCCTGGCGTGCATGCCGGTCGCGGGCGAGGCGGTCCCGGCGTTCTCGTGGGTGTGGCTGGTGGCGGCGGTCGCGCTCGGGGCGAGCAGCTGCCTCATCCAGCTCACGATGAACTGGGCGCAGCGCTCCGTGTCCCCGACGCGCGCGACCATCATCTACGCGGGCGAGCCGGTCTGGGCGGGCGTCGTCGGACGCGTGGCGGGGGAGCGCCTGCCCGCGCTCGCGATCCTCGGCGCGGCCCTGATCGTCGCCGGGACGCTCGTGAGCGAGCTGCGGCCGCGGGCGGCGCGGGAGGCCGCCTAGAGCACGGCTCCCGTCGCGCGGAGGTGGCGGATCAGGTCCTCCGGTCCCGCGCACATCGCCTCGAAGGCGAGGTAGAGGGTCTCGGTGCGCCCGGCTGCGCCCACCGCGTAGCAGGGCTTCCCGAGCCCGTAGGCGATGCCGGCCTCCATGTGCGCCGCGGCTCCGGCGGGCAGCACGAGCACGAACCGGTCGGCGGCGCGCAGCGCGGCGAGGTCCTGCTCGAACAGGCGCCGGATCCCCGGGTCGTCGAGGTCTGCGTCGTCCGCGCCGCCCGGAGCGGCGAAGGCCGTGGCCTCCGCGTCGTAGGCGGCGCGGACGAAGCCGTAGGAGCGGGCGCCGACGCCGTCGAGCGCGTCGAGGACGTCGCCGATGGCCTGCCGGTTGCGCCAGCTGCCGGCGACGAAGAAGGTGCTCACGCGGCGACCGTACGGGGCGTCGGCGTCGTCCGTCCACCGGGAGCGCGCACGGGCGGCACCGAAGGATCAGCCCGCGTCGACCCGCTCGTAGCGCTCGATGTTCGCGTTCTTCACGTGCCAGTCGTCGGTCTTCGCGAAGCCGCGCGGGGTGAGCGCCTCGGCGACCTCGGGCCGGATGTCCTGCCTGTCGCTCGTGACGAGCCACACGACGTCCGCGCCGTCGACCTCGTCGACCCGGTCAGCCAGCGGGTACGTCTCCTCCCAGAGGCCGTCGGTGTCGCCGGGCGGCGTGCGCAGCAGGATGTCGTCCATGCCGCGGAAGGCGTCCGGGTACGAGTACGCGACGATGCGCGAGGTGGCCTTCGGGTGGCGGCGCACGGGTCCGAAGATCACGGCCTCGGTCGTGCCGGGCGCCTCCTGCGCGCGCTCCTCGGACACGATGCGGGCGATCGCGGCCCAGTCGGAGTCGGCCTTCACGGTGGTCGTGCGGTCGTGCACGAGCTGCATCACGGAGAGCGCCACGAGCACGGCCGTGACGGCGGCGACGAGCGGCTTCCACTTCAGCGCGAGGATCCCCACCGCCATGAGCATCGCGAACGCGGGCGCCGTGTACGCCATGTAGCGCGGCGAGTAGAGCGGCGACATGAGGGTGGACGCGCCGATGAGCAGCAGCGTCGGCACCGCGAACCAGACCACCGCGAGCTGCAGGATCGTCGGCGACCATCCGGCGTGCAGGTACGCCGACTCGTACTCGGCGATGGGGCCCTCCGGCTCGACGCGCGAGGCGCGGCGGGCGCGCACCATGCGGATCCCGCGGCGCACCAGCAGGGCGAGGCCGACCAGCGCGAGGACCCAGGCGATGACCGCGAAGACGTCGTTCTCGTAGAAGAGCTGCGTCGACAGCACCTGCGTCACGGTGTTCGGGCCGATGGGCTTGATCCACCCGACCTGGCCCGACTGGTCCGTCACCACGCGCACGAGCGGCAGCGACAGGAGCCCGGCCGTGATGGAGGCGAGGGCCCAGCCGAGGAGCGACACGACCATGGGCCGGCGGCTGCGGCGGCCGACGCGGGCGGAGGCGATGGCCCAGAGGATCACGACGCCGTGCGCGCCCACGAGCAGCGCGAGGTACACGAATGTGGATGCGCCGAGCCACGCGAGCAGCCCGTAGAGCGCCCACCACCTCGCCTGCACCTGCCACCGGGAGCCCGCGCGGCGGGCGGCGAGCACGAGCACGACGGTGAGCGCGACCGCGATGAGGGTGCCGAGCGCGAACGAGCGGCCCTCCGTGCCCATCCAGGCCGAGCGGGGGATCACGACGAAGACGATGCCGGCCACGATGCCGGTGCCGCGCGTCGAGACCGTGCGGGTGAGCAGCACCACGCCCGCTGCCGCGAGGCCGATGAAGACCGCGCTCGGGAATCGGAGCGACGTGGGCGAGTAGCCGACGAGCCCGAACCAGACCTTCATGCCCGCGTAGTAGAGGCCGTGGACTGCGTCGACCGTGCCGAGCTCGCGGAGGAGGTCGTCCCAGCCGCGCGTGGCCGAGACCACGGTGGCGGCCTCGTCGTACCAGACGGAGGGGCTGCCGGCGAGGGGGAGCGCGAGGAGGAAGCCGAGGAGGCCGATGAGCCAGGCGTCGCTCCAGCGACGGTGGTGGAAGCGGCCGAGGCCGCCGGTGGGGCGTCCGCCGCGGGTCCCGTCGGCGGGCCGTCGTACGCTGGGACCGGTCGACGCGGGTCCGCGTCCGCCGTCCGTACGGAGGTCTGTCATGGGGTCGTCTCTGCCGCTCGTCGATCTGGACGGCACGCACCCCGGGGGGCGGGGCCGAGGTGGTCATGGCTCCGGGCAGGATGCGCACGAACGGCGCGAACGCCACTCCCGGCACCTCGCCCTTCCCGGCATCGGGATGGGGGGTCAGTCCCGCATCGACCAGGCGCGCGTGCTCGTGATCGGCGCGGGCGGCCTCGGTTCCCCCGTGCTGCAGTACCTGGCCGCAGCGGGGATCGGGACCCTGGGAATCGTAGACGACGATGCTGTGGACCTCTCGAACCTCCAGCGCCAGACCATCCACGGCACGCCCGACGTCGGCCGGCCGAAGACCTCGTCAGCGGCGGATTCCGTGCACCGGACCGACCCCGGGATCGAGGTCGTGGAGCACCAGGAGCGCCTCACGAACGACAACGCCGTCCGGATCCTCAGCGGATACGACGTGGTCGTCGACGCCACCGACAACTTCGCCACCAGGTACCTCATCAGCGACGCCGCGGCGCTCGTCGGGGTGCCGTGCGTGTGGGGATCCGTGTACCGGTTCGACGCGCAGGTCACCGTCTTCTGGGACGCGGCGCCCGACGGCCGCGGCATCGACTACCGCGACGTGTTCCCCGAGCCGCCCGCCGACGGCGCCGTGCTCTCCTGCGAGGAGGCGGGCGTGTTCGGCGCCGTCTGCGGCACGGTCGGATCCCTCATGGCCACCGAGGTCATCAAGCTCGTCACGGGCGTCGGCCAGCCGCTCCTCGGCCGGGTCGTCGTGCTCGACGCGCTCGCCGGCACCAGCCGCACCATCGGCGTGAAGCGCGCGAAGGGCCGCCAGCGGGTCACGGCGCTCGCCGACTACGACCTCTTCTGCGGCGTGGGCGCGGCCACCGACGGCACCGAGCTCGACGCGGAGGAGGTCGAGCGGATCCTCGCCTCCGACGAGCAGGTGGTGCTCCTCGACGTGCGCGAGCCCGACGAGCGCCTCGCCGACTCCATCCCCGGCCACGTCGCGGTGCCGGTGCGCATCGTCACGGTGGATCCGGGTGCGGTGCCCGGCGAGATCACCGACCGCGTCGTCGTCTACTGCGCGTCGGGCGTGCGCTCGCGTGCGGCCGCGGCTGCGCTGCGCGAGGCCGGGCGGGATGCGGTGAGCCTCCGCGGCGGGATCCGGGCGTGGCGGAGCGTGGCGGGGCGGGCGTGACGCACGCTCCCGAGGGCGGACCCGTCCTCGGCCTCGACGACGACGCGTTCCTCGAGCACGTCGCCGACACGCTGGCGTCCGTGCCCGGCGTGCGCGGAGTGGCGCTCGGTGGATCCCGCGCGCAGGGCGCGAACCGCCCCGAAAGCGACTGGGACGTGGCCGTCTACTACCGGGGCGACTTCGACCCCGACGGCCTGCGCGCCCTCGGCTGGCCCGGGCAGCTCAGCCCGCGCGGCGGGTGGGGCCGGATCTTCGACGGCGGCGGCGCTCTCCATGTCGACGGCCGCGCGGTCGACGTGCACTACCGCGACCTCGACGCGATCGAGGCCGTCCATGAGGAGGCGCTCGCCGGCCGCTTCACGCTCGAGACGCTGCTCTTCCACCAAGCGGGGTTGCCCAGCACGATCCTGCTGGCCGAGGTGGGCGTGAACCGCGCCCTCCGCGGCGAGGTGCCGGTGTTCGAGTACCCGCGGGCGCTGCGCGCATCCGCGCCAGGGATCTGGTGGCAGCGGGCGGAGCTGACGCTGCACTACGCCCGCGAGGGCCACGCCCGCCACGGCCGGGCCGCGCAGTGCGGCGGGCTCCTCTCCGAGGCGGCGTGCCAGGCGGCGCACGCGATCCTCGCCCACCGCGGCGAGTGGATCACGAACGAGAAGCGGCTGCTGACGCGCGCGGGGCTCCGCGGCGTCGACCAGGTCGTCGGGCACGTGGGCACGGGTCCGGCCGAGCTGCTCCGCGCGGTGGACGCGGTCGAGGCCCTGCTGCTCGACGCGGTGCGGCGGGAGGGGATCCCGGTCGGGGACTGATCCGCGGATCAGGGCTGCGGATCGTCCGGCGCCTCGAGCTCGGGCGTGCTGTCGCCCTTGCCGCGTCGGCGCCGCAGGGCGCCCTCTGCGAGCTTCAGCTGCAGCCCGTCTGCCGCCGCGCGACCCCGGCCGAACGCGGCCGCGCCCATGCGTCGGGCCGCGTCCACGCCCTCGGCACCCTGGTCGCGGGCCGAGTCCCAGGTGTCGCCCACCGCGACCAGCCAGCGTCGCGCCTCCAGCGACTCGCGCTCGTCGGCGACGCCGAGCAGGCCGTTGAACTGCACGACGCCGCTGGCGACCCGGTTGCTGGATCCCACGACGGCCCGCGAGTCGAACGGGTTGAGCAGTACCTTGGCGTTCGCGGTGCCGGCGGCGGCATCCATGCGCTCGAGCAGGCGGTCGGTGGTGCGGCCGATCACCGCGAGCCGGTTCTGCCGCACGGTCCGGAGCGCGAGGCGGTGCTGATCCAGCTCCTCCGGGGAGGCGTCGAGCACGCGGTCGAGCTCGAGCACGCCGACGGCGTCCTGGAGCTGGAAGCAGCGGGCGAGCACGGCGAGCCATTCGCGGACGGTCGCCTCGGCGTCCTTCGTCGCGCGCACGAGGTCGTCGACCTTGGTCGTCTTCTCCATCTTCTCCGCGAGGGCGTCGAGCTGACGGAGCGCGTAGCCCTGCGTGCGGCCGAGCGTCATCGCGGTGCCCTGGACCTTCGACCAGGTGGTCTCGGAGACGCGGCCGACCTGGTCGCGGATCATCATCGCCTCGTCGATCACCATCTCCACGCCGATCATGTCGGCGAGCACGGAGTCCTTCTGGCCGCGGAGGATGTCGTCGACCTTGGCGTCGATGACGGCGAGGTAGTCGCTGATCTCGTCCATGGCCTGCTGCATCGCCAGCTGCGCCATGATGCCTGCCGCGCCCGCGAGGATCGCGGGGTTGGCGAGGATCCGACCCGGGCCGGCGGCGAACTCGACGACGTCGACGAAGCGCCCGCCCTGGCCACGGATGACCCCGAGGTCCAGACCCGACTTGGTGCTCTTCACCAGACCAGCGTTGTCCTTGATCAGCTTCACCGACTTCTCGGACAGCTTCACCCATCGCCCGTGGTTCTCGGCCACGACGGATCCCGCCTGCATTGCGGCCGCCGCCATCCCCACGATCGGCTTCAGCCGCTCCAGCCCCAGGTCCCGCCCCTTCGGCAGCTCGTTCGTCGCGAGGAACCGCTCCACCGCGGCGGCCTCGCCGATGACGGCCAGGCCGTCGCCGTCGCTGATCAGCTGGACGTCGTCATCCACGGGGGCTCCTTCGGGTGGGCCGGACGGCCCGGTCGGGTACGGCCCGAGCCTCCCACCGCCACCGCTGCTCGTGTCGCCCCCGATCGGGGCACCTCACCCCAGCGCCTGCGCCCCGATCACCCCGAGCAGCCGCAGCTTCTCGTGGCTCTCGGAGCCGGGCGCGGCCGTGTAGACGAGCAGGTGGTGGGACTGCTCGGGATCCGTGAGCGTCTGGCAGGCGAGCTCCAGCCGGCCGAGCTCCGGGTGCTCGAAGCGCTTCACGGCGCTCGGGCGGAGGCCCACCTCGTGCCGCGCCCACAGCTCGCGGAACTCGGCGCTCCGCGGAAGCAGCAGCTCGACGTAGCGGGCGGCGCGGGATCCGGGTCCGCGGCGGGTCGCGACCCCCCGCAGGCCCGAGACCCAGAGTCGCGCGAGCGCCGCGTGGTCCTCCTCGGCGTAGAGGCGGCGGCTCGCCGGATCCGCGAACCAGCGGTACCCGATGCTCCGCTCCGGGCCGGTGAGGTGGGCGGTGTCACCCGTCAGCGCGACGCCCAGCGGAGTCTGCATCAGCGTCTCGCCGAGCTCGCTCACGACCTCGGCGGGCGTGTCGACGAGCCGATCGAGGATCCGCTGCAGGCCCGGTCCGACATGGTCGCCGGATCCACCGCGCGCCGGCGGCTGGTGGCCCGCGAGCCGGAACAGGTGGTCGCGCTCGTCGACCGTGAGGTGCAGGCCGTGCGCGATCGCCGCCAGCATCTGCTCCGACGGCTGCGGGCTGCTGCCGCGCTCGATCCGCGCGTAGTAGTCGGACGACATGCTCGACAGCGCCGCGACCTCCTCGCGCCGGAGGCCGCTCGTGCGGCGCCGCGGGGTGCGGGGGAGCCCGACGTCCTCGGGCTGGAGCGCCTCCCGGCGGCGGCGGAGGAACTCGGCGAGCCCCGCGTGGTCCATCTGGCGCATGCGGCCTCCTGTGTCGCGTCCATCCTCTCGGCCGGCGGCGGTCCCAGCCAGGACCCGCCGATCCACGTCTCGACGCGCCCTGGATCCCGTGTCGGCGCGCGCCCAGGCTCGGGGCAGCCGATGCGGAACGCCCGCGTCGTCGTCCGCAGGAGGATCCGCCATGCCCCGTCGCCCCACCGACATCCCCGTCCCCGACCTCACGGGCCGCCGCGCCCTCGTCACGGGAGGCAGCGACGGCATCGGCTTGGCGCTCGCCACCCGGCTCGCCGGCGCGGGCGCCGAGGTCCTGCTGCCGGTGCGCGACCGTCGCAAGGGCGAGGCCGCCGTGGCCCGGATCCGCGAGCGGCACCCCGCCGCGCGGATCGCCCTGCACGACCTCGACCTCGCGTCGCTCGACTCCGTGGCCGCGCTGGCCGCCCGGCTCGCGGACGAGGGCGCGCCCCTGCACCTGCTCGTCGCCAACGCGGGGGTGATGACGCCGCCCGAGCGCCGCACCACCGCCGACGGGTTCGAGCTGCAGCTCGGCACGAACCACCTCGGGCACTTCGCGCTCGTGGGCCGGCTGCTTCCGCTGCTGCGTGCCGGATCCGCGCGCGTCGTGTCGCAGGTGAGCATCGCCGCCGCCCAGAACGCCGTGCGCTGGGACGACCTGCAGTGGGAGCGCAGATACCACCCGATGCGCGCGTACAGCTCGTCGAAGATCGCGTTCGGGCTCGTCGGCCTGGAGCTCCAGCGGCGGAGCGCGGCCGGCGGGTGGGGGATCACGAGCGACCTCGCGCACCCGGGCATCGCGCCGACGAGCCTCCTGGCCGCACGCACGGCGACGGGACGCTCGCGCGACGGGCTCGACGTCCGAGCGATCCGGCTGCTGTCCCGGCTCGGGATCCTGGTCGGCACGCCCGAGACGGCCGCCCTGCCCGCGCTCCTCGCGGCCACGGCGGACGGCGACGGCGGACGCATGTACGGTCCGAGCGGACCCGGCCACCTCGGCGGCGCGCCGGCCGAGATGGCGCCGTTCTCGCGGGTCACGGACCCGGCTGACGCACGCCGCATGTGGGCGCTCTCGGAGGAGCTGACGGGGGTGCGGTTCCCGGCGTGAGGCGGCGGACACACGGGAGCGCGCGGGCACCTCGTGCCCGCGCGCCCCGGAATGCGTCGCCGCAGCTGCTCAGGCGCGCGGCACGCCCGTCGTGTCGAACAGGATCCGCGACGCCTCGGCGGCCCGCGCGCTGTCGACCAGCACGTCGTAGCGGCCGGCGGTCAGCGTCTGGATCGAGGCGAAGTCGCGCTTCCCGCGGGTGGCCCAGTGGCCGACGAAGCCGAACAGCGCGCCCCAGAGGGCGCCGATGCCGACCGCGACCAGGAGCACGCCGAGCCACGCGACGCCGGGGGTGAAGATCCCGAACAGCAGGCCCAGCATGAGGCCGAACCAGGCGCCGCCCGCGGCCCCGCGCACCGCGGCGCTGCCGTTGGTGACCCGGCCCGTGACGGTCTCGACGGTGCGGACGTCGTGGCCCACGATCTGCGTCGACGCGACGGGGAACTCCTTGTCGGACAGCGTGTCGACGGCGGCCTGCGCATCGGCGTACTCGGTGTAGCTCGCGATCACCTCGCGGGGCGTGGCCGGGACGGCGTGCGCGCGGGGGTCGGTGCTCGGGGTGGACATGGGGTGCTTCCTCTCGGGTCGTGCGATTCGTGCATCTCCGTCCGGTCGGACGATATGGTTTGAGGATACCAACGGTCGGCCAGCGCGGAGAGGACGGGGATCGAACGGTGAGCGAGCTCCCAGGCAAGGATGGCGCGGCGGTCGGCGCGGCGATGGAGCGCGCGGTGCTCGCGATCACCCGCTGGGCGTCGCGGCCCGACGTGCGCCGGCGCATGCTCGCCGACGAGGGCGAGGCGTTCTCCTCCACCGACACCTGGCTCCTCGGGCACCTGATGGAGTGCGGCGCGACCCGGATGCGCGTCCTCGCCGACTGGCAGGGCGTCGACAAGTCCACGATGACCGCGCACGTGCAGCGCCTCGAGGCCCGGGGTCTCGTGATCCGCGAGCCCGACCCCGGCGACCGGCGCGCGATCCTCGTCCGCGCGACTCCCGACGCCGAGCGCGTGCTCGACCGCAACTCCGCCACGGCCCGCGCGCTCCTCGGCGAGCTCGTGGGGGACTGGTCGCCGCGGGAGCGCGCCGAGCTCACCCGGCTGCTCGGGCGGCTGGTCGCGGAGATCGAGGCGGAGGGCGGCGGTCGGGCCGCGGATGCCGCTGAACGCGCCGTGACCTGATCCGGTGCTGATGCGTGGGTGATCCTCACGCGGTCCCGCGCGTGAACGTTCACGTCCCGTCTACGCGTCATCCCTTGACGCCCGCGCAGCCCGACCCGTAGCGTCGTCGTGAACGTTCACGCCGACGACGCCGCGAAGGGCTCCACCATGACCGACCCCACCCCGACCACCTCGACCGCACCCGGCTGGGCGGTCCTCGGCCCGGGCTCCATCGCCCGCCGCTTCCTCTCCCAGCTCCCCGCGAGCGAGCGCGACGCGCGTCTCGTCGCCGCAGGCAGCTCGAGCGCCGAGCGCGCGCGGGCCTTCGCCACCGAGGCCGCCGAGCAGGGCTTCGCCGGCGTCACGGGCGCCGACTACGACGCCGTCCTCGCCGACCCCGACGTGGACGCCGTCTACATCTCCACCGTGCACACCGGCCACGCCGACCTCGTGATCCGCGCGCTCGAGGCAGGCAAGGCCGTCCTCTGCGAGAAGCCGCTCGCCGTCAACCACGGCACCGCGATGGCCCTCGTCGACGCGGCCCGCGAGGCAGGACTCCCGCTCGTCGAGGCGTACATGTACCGCTTCCACCCGCAGACCGCCGCGCTCCTCGAGCTGCTGCGCGACGGCGTGATCGGCGACGTCGCGCACATCGACGCGTCCTTCTCCTTCCGCACCGGATCCCGCACCGGGCGCCTCTACGACACCGCGACCGCGGGCGGCGGGATCCTCGACGTCGGCGGCTACACGGTCACCGCCGCGGCCGCCGTCGTGCAGGCCGCGACCGGGATCGCCGTCGCCGAGCCGCTCAGCCTCGAGGTGGACGGCACGGTCGGCCCGACGGGCGTCGACGAGTGGTCGGTCGCCCGCGCGACCTACCGCGGCGGCGCGGGGCAGCCGGGCATCACCGCGACCCTCCGCACGGGCGTCGCCCTCGACGAGCCGCAGGCGCTCACGATCCTCGGCAGCCGCGGCCGCATCCACCTCGCCGACCCGTGGACCCTCGGCGGCGAGCCCGCGATCGTGGTCTCCGTCGTGGGCGAGGAGCCCCGCACGCTGACCTTCCCCGGGGCGAAGCCGTACGCCATCGAGGCCGACGCCACGACCGACGCGCTCGCCGCCGGCCTCGGCGAGGCCGCGCAGATGACGCTCGACGAGACCCTCGCCACCGCCCGCACGCTCGACCGCTGGCGCGCCGCGCTCGAGCTGCGCTACCCGTTCGAGTCCGAGGACGCGGACATCCCCACCGTCTCCGGCCGCCCGCTGCGCGTCCGCGACGACAGCCCGATGCTCTACGGCGAGATCCCCGGCGTCGGCAAGCGCATGTCGCGCCTCGTGATGGGCGTCGACAACCAGCCCGACCTGGCGCACGCGTCCGCGATCTTCGACCACTTCGTCGAGCAGGGCGGCAACGCCTTCGACACGGGCTACATCTACGGCGGCGGGGTGCTCGAGGGGCGCCTCGGCACGTGGATCCGGAACCGCGGCATCCGCGAGGACGTGGTCGTCATCACCAAGGGCGCGCACACCCCGCACTGCGACCCCGAGTCGCTCACGAGCCAGCTGCTGGAGAGCCTCGAGCGCCAGGGCACCGACTACGCCGACATCTACCTCATGCACCGCGACAACCCGGACGTGCCGGTGGGGGAGTTCGTCGACGTGATGGACGAGCACCAGCGCGCCGGGCGGATCCGCTCCTACGGCGTCTCCAACTGGACGCCCGAGCGCTTCGACGAGGCGCAGGCCTACGCGAAGGCCAACGGCCGCGCGGGCTTCCAGGCGCTGAGCGACCACTTCGGCCTGGCCGAGGCGTACGACGTGCCGTGGGCGGGATGCGTGCACGTCACGGATCCCGCGTCGAAGGCCTGGCTCGAGGAGCGGCAGGTCCCGCTGCTGCCGTGGTCGTCGCAGGCCCGCGGCTTCTTCACGGGCCGCGCCCGTCCGGACGACCTGAGCGACCCGGAGCTCGTGCGCTGCTACTACGGCGACGACAACTTCGAGCGCCTCCGCCGCGCGGAGGAGCTCGCGTCCCAGCACGGCGTGCAGGCCACGGCGATCGCGCTCGCCTACGTGCTCGCGCAGCCGTTCCCGACGTTCCCGCTGTTCGGCCCCCGCACCATCACGGAGGTCCGCTCCTCGATGCGCGGCCTGTCGGTCGAGCTCACCCCGGAGCAGGTGGCGTGGCTGGACCTGCGCGGCTGAGCGACGCGGGCGCGGCCGGCCGGGAGCCCGGTCGGGAGCCGGCCGGCCGCGCCACGATCCACGACGTCGCGGCCGCCGCCGGCGTGTCCCGCCAGACCGTCACGCGCGCGATGAACGGCATGCCGGGGATCAGCGAGGAGACCAAGCGGCGCGTGCTCGACGCCGCGGATCAGCTCGCGTACCGGCCGTCGCGGTTCGGGCGCGGGCTCGTGACGGGCGGGGACCACCAGCTCGGCCTCGTCGTCGACGACCTGCGGAACCCGTGGTCGCCCGAGCTCGCGGCCGCGGTCGTGCGGATCGCGGCGGCGCGCGGCTGGAACGTGTCTCTGGCGGACGTCGGCCTCGCCGCCGACTCCGACCGCATGGTCGAGGCGCTCGGCGCGCAGACCGACGCCGTGATCGGGACCCTCGGATCGCGTGCCGCCGAGTGGATCGCCCGGCTCGGGTCGGTGCCGGTCGTCGAGCTGGACCCGCGCGGCGACCCGCTGCGCGCCGCCGTGCAGCTGGATCCCTCGGAGGCCGTCGACGCCCTCGCCGACCACCTCGCGGCGGTGGGCGTTCGGCACCCGGTCGTCCTCGACGCCGCGGTCGCCGCGGGTCCGAGCGCCCGCGCGGCGCTGCTGGTGCGCGCGTTCGAGGCGCGCTCGATGGAGGTGTCGGTCGTCCGCGCGTCCGCCCCCACCGCTGAGGCCGCCGCCGTCGCGACCGAGCG
>NZ_QWGT01000004.1 GCF_003576405.1 Clavibacter lycopersici | reverse complement strand
GGCCCACAGCGCCGCGGCCGCGACCACGGCGACCAGCACGAGGACCGCGAGCTGGACCGCCAGGAGCCGCGCGGCGATCCCGCGGGGGAGGCCCACACGCCGGCGGCGGACGAGGTCGGAGAGCGCGCGTCGGGCCATGCTGCCTCCTCGCGTCCGCGGCCGGCACCCGGCAGGAACATTATGAACACAACGCGAGGGCGCCCCCGCGCGTGGGTCATCCTGACGAGGACCGCCTGGCGCACCCGTGCGCCGGCGCCGCTCACGAGACAAGGACGTCCCATGACCAACCCCATCGCCGCGCTCCGTCGCCTGGACCGCCAGCACTACCTCTACATCGCCGTCATCGTCGCGGTGATCCTCGGCGTCACCGTCGGGCTCGTCGCCCCCGAGACGGGCGTCGCGCTCAAGCCCATCGGCGACGCGTTCGTCGCGCTCATCAAGATGATGATCGCGCCCATCATCTTCTGCACCATCGTGCTCGGCGTCGGCTCGGTCGCGAAGGCCGCCACGGTCGGGCGGGTCGGCGGCCTCGCACTCCTCTACTTCATCGTCATGTCGACGTTCGCGCTCGCGATCGGCCTCGTGGTCGGCAACCTCGTCCACCCGGGCGAGGGCCTCGACCTCAGCGGCCTGCGCGCACCGGAGGGCTCCACGGAGGCGGCGGGCGAGACGGACTTCCTGCTCTCGATCATCCCGACGTCGCTGCTGTCGTCGCTCACCTCGGGCAGCATCCTCCAGACGCTGTTCGTGGCGCTCCTCGTCGGCTTCGCGCTGCAGCAGCTCGGCAAGCGCGGCGAGCCCGTGCTCGAGGGCATCCGCAACATCCAGATCCTCGTGTTCCGCATCCTCAGCATGGTGATGTGGGTCGCCCCGCTCGGCGCGTTCGGCGCCATCGCCGCGGTCGTCGGCGCCACCGGGTTCCAGGCCGTCATCAGCCTCGCCACCCTCATGATCGGCTTCTACATCACGTGCGCGCTGTTCATCGTCGTGATCCTCGGCTCGCTGCTCTGGCTCGTCGCCCGCGTCAGCATCTTCAAGCTCATGCGCTACCTCGGCCGCGAGTACCTGCTCATCGTGTCCACTTCCTCGTCCGAGGTCGCGCTGCCGCGCCTCATCGCGAAGATGGAGCACGTCGGCGTCTCGAAGCCCGTCGTCGGGATCACCGTCCCCACGGGCTACTCGTTCAACCTCGACGGCACGGCCATCTACCTCACGATGGCGTCGCTCTTCATCGCGACCGCGCTCGGCAGCCCCCTGGCCCTCGGCGAGCAGGTGTCGCTCCTCGTCTTCATGATCATCGCGTCGAAGGGCGCCGCGGGCGTCACGGGTGCCGGCCTCGCGACCCTCGCGGGCGGCCTGCAGTCGCACCGCCCGGACCTCGTGGACGGCGTCGGACTCATCGTGGGCATCGACCGGTTCATGTCCGAGGCGCGCGCCCTCACGAACTTCACCGGCAACGCCGTGGCGACGCTCCTCATCGGCACGTGGACCCGCGGCATCGACGCCGACCGCGTCGCCCTCGTCCTCGGCGGCGGCGACCCGTTCGACGAGAAGAGCATGGGCACCGAGCACGAGGCGGAGCTGGAGGCGCCGGCCGAGGCGCTGGAGGCCGACGTCACGCGGTCCGGTGAGCTCGGCGAGGAGCCGCGCGCCTCCTCCCGCTGACAGGGACCGGGGCCACGCCCGGGTGCCTCCGGCCGTGGTCCCGGCCGTGTCCGATCCGTTACGCTGTCAGGTCACAGGAGGTACGACCATGGATGGACGCGAAGAGGGTCACGGCGCCACGCGCGTGCCCGAGCAGTACACGAGCACGGACACCACGGCCACCTTCCGCGACGAGCTCGGAGCGGCCCTCGCGGGCCTCGACGGCGCCGTCTCCGCCGAGGAGAAGGACGCCGTCACGGCGCTCCCGTCGGGATCCGCCCTCCTCGTCGTCCGCCGGGGCCCCAACCAGGGCGCGCGCTTCCTCCTCGACGCCGACGTGACGGTCGCCGGCCGGCACCCCGACGCCGACATCTTCCTCGACGACGTGACCGTGTCCCGTCGTCACGCGGAGTTCGTGCGGCAGGGCACGTCCTTCCAGGTCAAGGACCTCGGCTCGCTCAACGGCACCTACTTCGACGGCGTGCGCATCGACACGGCCCTCCTGCAGGACGGCGCCGAGGTCCAGGTCGGCAAGTTCCGCCTCACCTTCTACGCGTCGCGCACCGACCTCGTCGGCCGGACGATCGAGTAGTGCCGGCGTCCGCCGCCCGGTCGACGCCAGCCCGCACCCCCGGTCTCCTCAGCATCGGGCAGGTGCTGGCGCGCCTCACGCCGGAGTTCCCCGACCTCACCAACAGCAAGCTCCGCTTCCTCGAGGAGCAGGGACTCGTCCAGCCGTCCCGCACGGAGTCCGGCTACCGCAAGTTCAGCCCCGCCGACGTGGAGCGCCTCCGCACCGTCCTCGGGATGCAGCGGGACCACTACCTGCCGCTGAAGGTCATCCGCTCCTACCTGCACGACCTCGACGCCGGGCTCTCGCCCGCGCTCCCCGGCGGCCAGCCCGTCCCGCACGCCTCCATGCTCGACCAGGAGCGCCGCTACAGCCGCGCGGAGCTCGTGCGCGAGTCCGGCGCAACCGCCCCGCTGCTCGGCGACGCGATCACGGCCGGCGTCCTCATGCCGGCGGAGGTCTACGGCGACGACGCGGTGCAGGTGATGCGCGCGCTGGTCGAGCTGCAGCGCACCGGCATCGAGCCGCGCCACCTCCGCGGCTTCCGCCAGGCGGCGGAGCGCGAGCTGAGCCTCATCGAGTCGGCCCTCGTCCCCGTGTCCCGGCGTCGCGACGCATCGAGCCGCGCGCACGCCGCCGAGCTCGCGCGGGAGATCGCCACCCAGCTCGAGGTCGTGCGGGGGAGCCTCATCCGGTCCGCCCTCGGCCGTCTCTCGTCCTGAGGTCGCGCTCGCGCCGTGGACCGCCCTCGGCCGTCTCTCGTCCTGAGGTCGCGCTCGCGCCGTGGACCGCCCTCGGCCGTCTCTCGTCCTGAGGTCGCGCTCGCGCCGTGGTCCGCCCTGGGCCGTCTCTCGTCGTGAGGTCGCGCTCGCGCCGTGGACCGCCCTGGGCCGTCTCTCGTCGTGAGGTCGCGCTCGCGCCGACCGGTGCGGCCCGTAGACTGACGTGTCCGCACGGGGCCGTCCGCACGCCGGAGGGACCCGTCGGGACCGGTCGATGCGCACCCCCGACGGGGGCGCGGCGGAGGGCCGGGACGACACGCCGGGCGCTTCGGCCGGATGTCGTTGATCGGGCCCGCGGGCCCCGCTACCGTGAGAGCACGATCCCGACGAACCGACCCGAGCAGCGCGCGAACCCCACCGGGGCGAGCGCTGAGGGGTGGAAGGCAGAACGATGAGCGACTCCACCCCGGACTCCGGGCGCTACGACCTCGGTCTGCTCTTCACCGACGGCCTCCCCGAGATGGACGCGAGCGCGGGCTACCGCGGCGCCGTCGCCGCCCGGGCAGCGGGGATCACCTACCGCCAGCTCGACTACTGGGCGCGCACCGGCCTCGTCGAGCCCACCGTCCGCGGCGCCTCCGGATCCGGCACGCAGCGCCTCTACGGCTTCCGCGACATCCTCGTGCTCAAGCTCGTCAAGCGGCTCCTCGACACCGGCATCTCCCTGCAGCAGATCCGCACCGCCGTGAACCAGCTCCGCGAGTCCGGCGTCGTCGACCTCGCGCAGACCACGCTCATGAGCGACGGCGCCAGCGTCTACCTGTGCACCAGCAACGACGAGGTCATCGACCTCGTGAGCCGCGGCCAGGGAGTCTTCGGCATCGCCGTCGGCAAGGTCCTCCGCGAGGTGGAGCACTCCCTCGTCGAGATCGACACGCAGACAGTGGATCCCACCGACGAGCTCGCGGCCCGTCGCGCCGTCAAGGCCTCCTAGCCCCGAGCGCGACCGCCGACCGCCCGGCCAGCCCTCCACGGACGACGAACGCCGCCCCTCGAGGAGGAGCGGCGATCGATAAGGCAAGCCGGATCAGCGCGCGGCGTTCTCCGCGTAGTCGCCGATCTTCGCCGTGCGCATGATCCGCTCGAGCAGCTGGTCGAAGTTCCGCGCCATCTCCTGCGCGCTCTCGCCCGGCCACACGTGCAGCGGCTTCGCGGCGCCCTGCGCCTGCTGGAGCGACGTGCGCTCGGGCAGCTGCGGGCTCAGCACGAGCGGCCCGAACATGTCGCGGAGCTCCTTGATGCGGAACTGGTGCTCGAGCGACTGGACGCGGGCGCGGTTGACGATGATGCCGAGGGGCTGCAGACGCGGGGAGAGGCCGCGGCGGATCTCCTCGATGGCGCGGAGGGCGCGGTCCGCGGCGGCGACGGAGAAGAGGCCGGGCTCGGTGACGACCGTGACGCGGTCGCTGGCCGCCCACGCGGTGCGCGTGAGGGCGTTGAGGCTGGGCGCGCAGTCGATGAGCACGAGGTCGTAGTCGGCCTCGACGTTGGCGAGCGCCTCCTCGAGCTTCCAGATGTCGCGGATGCTCGGGTGCGGTCCGTCGAAGTTGATGGCGGACGGGCTGCCGATCATGACGTCGATGGTGCCCGTGCGGCCCTTGGTCCAGCCGCTGGGCGCGATGGCCGCGCGCACGATCTTCTCCTTGGGGGAGGCGAGCACGTCGGCCACGTTGAGGTGGCCCGCGACCTGGATGTCCATGCCCGTCGACACGTCGGCCTGCGGGTCGAGGTCGACCACGAGGGTCCTCAAGCCGCGGGAGAAGGCGGCGGACGCCAGTCCCAGGGTCACTGTGGTCTTTCCCACGCCCCCCTTGAGGGAGCTGACGCTCAGTACATGCACGTGGGAGAGGCTACCGTCGATACTCTGGGAAGACCTAAACGCGCGCGTCCCGAAGCCCGCCGACGAGAGGCCCCGCCATGTTCGAGAAGATCCTCGTCGCCAATCGCGGGGAGATCGCGATCCGCGCGTTCCGGGCCGCCGTCGAGCTCGGCGCCCGCACCGTGGCGGTCTACCCCCACGAGGACCGGCACTCGCTGCACCGCCTCAAGGCCGACGAGGCGTACCTCATCGGCGAGGAGGGGCACCCCGTCCGGGCGTACCTCGACGTCGACGAGATCATCCGCGTCGCGCTCGAGAGCGGCGCCGACGCCATCTACCCGGGCTACGGCTTCCTCTCCGAGAACCCGGACCTGGCACGCGCCGCCGCGGCCAACGGCATCGTGTTCATCGGCCCCGACGCCGGTGTGCTCGAGATGGCGGGTAACAAGGTCACGGCGAAGGAGCACGCGACCGCGGCCGGCGTGCCCGTCCTCGCGTCCACGCCGCCGTCGACCGACGTGGATCTGCTCCTCCGGCAGGCCGAGGGCATCGGCTTCCCGATCTTCGCCAAGGCCGTCGCGGGCGGCGGCGGCCGCGGGATGCGGCGCGTCGAGCGTGCGGAGGACCTGGAGGACGCGCTGCGCGCCGCGATGCGCGAGGCCGACAGCGCCTTCGGCGACCCGACCATGTTCCTCGAGCAGGCCGTGCTCCGGCCCCGGCACATCGAGGTGCAGATCCTCGCCGACGCCACGGGGGAGACCGTGCACCTCTTCGAGCGCGACTGCTCGGTGCAGCGCCGGCACCAGAAGGTCGTGGAGATCGCACCCGCGCCGAACCTCGACCCCGCCGTCCGCGACGCCATGCACGCGAACGCCATCGCGTTCGCCCGGAGCATCGGCTACGTCAACGCGGGCACGGTCGAGTTCCTGCTCGACACCGACGGGCCGCGCGCGGGCCAGCACGTCTTCATCGAGATGAACCCGCGCATCCAGGTGGAGCACACGGTGACCGAGGAGGTCACGGACGTCGACCTCGTGCAGTCGCAGATGCGCATCGCCGCGGGGGAGACGCTCGTCGAGCTGGGCCTCCGCCAGGAGGACATGGTGCTGCACGGCGCGGCGCTGCAGTGCCGCATCACGACGGAGGACCCGGCCCAGGGCTTCCGTCCCGACACCGGCAAGATCACGACGTACCGCTCGCCGGGCGGCGGCGGGATCCGCATCGACGGCGGCACGGTCGCCACCGGCGCGCAGATCAGCCCGCACTTCGACTCGATGCTCGCGAAGCTCACCTGCCGCGGGCGCGACTTCCCCACGGCCGTCACGCGCGCCAAGCGCGCCCTGGCCGAGTTCCGGATCCGCGGCGTCTCCACGAACATCCCGTTCCTCCAGGGCGTGCTCGACGACCCCGACTTCCAGGCGGGCGACATCAGCACGTCCTTCATCGACGAGCGGCCGGGGCTCGTGCGCAGCAACGTGTCGAAGGACCGCGGCACGAAGATCCTCAACTGGCTCGCGGACGTGACCGTCAACCAGCCGAACGGGCCGCGCACGGCGGTCGTCCGGCCGGCCGACAAGCTGCCCGACGTCGACCTCCGGCAGCCGGCGCCCGCCGGATCCCGCCAGCGCCTGCTCGAGCTCGGCCCGCGCGGATTCGCCGACGCCCTCCGCGCGCAGACCGCCCTCGCCGTCACCGAGACGACGTTCCGCGACGCCCACCAGTCGCTGCTGGCCACGCGCGTGCGCACCCGCGACCTCGTGGCCGTCGCCCCGTACGTCGCGCGCACGACCCCCGAGCTGCTCTCCGTCGAGGCATGGGGCGGCGCCACCTACGACGTCGCGCTGCGCTTCCTCGGCGAGGACCCGTGGGAGCGGCTCGCGTCGCTGCGCGAGGCGCTGCCGAACGTCGCGATCCAGATGCTGCTGCGCGGCGCCAACACCGTCGGCTACACGCCGTACCCCGCCGAGGTCACCGACGCGTTCGTGCAGGAGGCGGCGGCCACCGGCGTCGACGTCTTCCGCATCTTCGACGCGCTCAACGACGTCGAGCGCATGCGCCCGGCCATCGACTCGGTGCTCGCCACCGGCACCACCGTCGCCGAGGTCGCCCTCTGCTACACGGGCAACCTGCTGGACCCCGCCGAGGACCTCTACACGCTCGACTACTACCTGCGGCTGGCGGAGCGCAGCGTCGCCGCCGGCGCGCACGTCCTCGCGATCAAGGACATGGCCGGGCTCCTGCGCCCCGCCGCCGCCGAGCGCCTCGTCACCGCCCTCCGCCGCGAGTTCGACCTGCCGGTGCACGTGCACACCCACGACACCGCGGGCGGCCAGCTCGCCACCCTGCTGGCCGCCAGCCGCGCCGGGGCCGACGCGGTCGACGTCGCGAGCGCGCCCATGTCGGGCACCACGAGCCAGCCGTCGGCGTCCGCGCTCGTCGCCGCCCTCGCCGACACCGAGCGCGACACGGGCCTGTCGCTCGACGCGGTGAGCGACCTCGAGCCGTACTGGGAGGCCGTGCGCCGGCTCTACCGTCCGTTCGAGTCCGGGCTCCCCGGCCCGACCGGCCGCGTGTACCGGCACGAGATCCCGGGCGGCCAGCTCTCGAACCTGCGTCAGCAGGCGATCGCGCTGGGCCTCGCCGACGACTTCGAGCTCATCGAGGACATGTACCAGGCGGCGGACCGGATCCTCGGCCGCATCCCCAAGGTCACGCCGTCGTCCAAGGTGGTCGGCGACCTCGCCCTCCAGCTCGCGGCCGCCAAGGCCGACCCGCGCGACTTCGCCGAGAACCCGCAGGACTACGACATCCCCGACTCGGTCGTCGGCTTCATGGCCGGCGAGCTGGGGGACCTGCCCGGCGGCTGGCCGGAGCCCTTCCGCACGCGCGTCCTCCAGGGCCGTGACGTGCGCATCGGCGTCACGCCCCTCTCGCCCGCGGACCGGCAGGCGCTCGGGATCCCGGGCGCCGAGCGGCGACGCACGCTCAACCGCCTGCTCTTCCCGCAGCCGACCGAGCAGTTCGAGACCATCCGGGAGCTGTTCGGCGACCTCTCCGTCCTCGACACGGACGACTACCTGCACGGCCTCCGTCCGGGCCAGGAGCACGCCGTGCGGATCAGCCGGGGCGTCGAGGTCCTGATCGGCCTGGAGGCCGTGGGCGAGGCGGACGAGTCGGGCATGCGCACCGTCATGGTCGTCATGAACGGACAGCTGCGCCCCGTGTTCGTGCGCGACCGCGGCATCGCCGTGACCACGACCACTGCCGAGCGCGGCGACCCGGCGAAGCCCGGCCACGTGTCGGCGCCGTTCTCGGGCGTCGTCACGCTCAAGGTCGAGGAGGGGCAGACGGTCTCCGCAGGCCAGCCGGTCGCGTCCATCGAGGCGATGAAGATGGAGGCGGCCATCACGTCGCCCGTCGCCGGCCGCGTCGCGCGGCTCGCGGTCCCCACCACCCAGCAGGTCGACGCGGGCGACCTGCTCGTGGTCGTCGAGCAGTAGGAAGTCGAGTCGCGCATGACGGACCAGGACCAGCAGCAGGACCAGCAGCAGGACCAGCAGCCGGAGGAGCGCTACGACCTCGTGATCGTGGGTGCGGGATCCGGCAACTCGATCGTCGACGAGCGCTTCGCCGACCAGCGCGTGCTGCTCGTCGACGACGGCGAGCACTTCGGCGGCACGTGCCTCAACGCGGGCTGCATCCCCACGAAGATGCTCGTGCACGTGGCCGACGTCGCGGCAGGCACACGGGACGCCGCGGCCCTCGGGATCCGCGCCTCGGTGGACGCCGTCGACTGGCCGGCGATCCGCGCCCGCGTCTTCGGCCGCATCGACGCGATCAGCGAGGGCGGCCGCGAGTGGCGCGAGTCCGGGATGGCGAACGTGACGCTGCTCCGCGAGAGCGTCGGCTTCGAATCCCCCGGCGTGCTCGTCACGGCGAGCGGGCAGCGGATCGCCGCCGACCGGATCGTGCTGGCGGCCGGCTCGCGCCCCCGCCCGCTGCAGGCCGTCTACGCGCCGGACCCGGACATCCACGACTCCGACTCGATCATGCGCATCGACGAGCTCCCCGCCTCGCTCCTCATCGTGGGCGGCGGATACGTCGCGGCCGAGTTCGCGCACGTGTTCAGCCACCTGGGCGTGCACGTGACGCAGGTCGCCCGCTCCGCACACCTCCTCGGCAACCTGGACCAGGACGTGTCCACGCGGTTCACGACGCTCGCGCGCACGCAGTGGGACGTCATCACCGACTGCGAGGTCGAGGAGATCGAGCGCGACGGCGACGTGCTCCGCTCGCGCCTCGCGTCCGGCCACCTCGTCGAGACGGAGGCCGTCCTGGTCGCGCTCGGCCGCGTCCCCAACACCGACACGCTGGCGGTCCGGAACGCCGGCTACGACGTCCACGAGGACGGCCGGGTCGTGGTCGACGACCGGCAGCGCGTGCTCGCGGGCGGCGAGCCCGTGCCCGGCGTCTTCGCGCTCGGCGACATCAGCGCCGACCACCAGCTCAAGCACGTCGCGAACCACCAGGCCCGCGTCGTGCAGCACAACCTGCTCCACCCGGACGAGCTCATCGGCGGCGCCCCCGGACCCGTGCCCCAGGCCGTGTTCTCGCGCCCGCAGATCGGCTCCTTCGGGCTCACGGAGGCGGAGGCGCGCGAGGCGGGTCCCGTCGTCACGATCGAGCAGCCCTACTCCTCCACCGCGTGGGGCTGGGCGCTCGAGGACACGACGTCGTTCTGCAAGCTCGTGGTGGATCCGCGCGACGGCGGCACGCTCCTCGGCGCGCACATCATCGGCTCCGACGCGGCGGCGCTGATCCAGCCGCTGCTGACCGCGGCGAGCCTCGGCCAACGGGTCACGGGCCTCGCGCGGGCGCAGTACTGGCCGCACCCGGCCGTCACCGAGGTCGTCGAGAACGCGCTGCTCGCCGCCGAGTCCGCGGTGGCCGACTGGGCACGGGAGAATGGAGCGGGCCTCGCGCCCGCGGGCGCCGATCGACCCTGATCGCCGGCCCGCAGGACCCACGGAAGCAGAGAATGACTGAACGACAGATCCGCCTGTTCGGCGATCCGGTGCTGAAGACCGTCTCCTCGGAGATCCGCGAGATCGACGAGGGGGTGCGCGCCCTCGTGGAGGACCTCCTCGACAGCGTGCGGCCCGACGGCCGCGCCGGGGTGGCCGCCGCCCAGATCGGCGTGAACGTCCGGGCATTCAGCTACAACGTGGGGCCGGCGTTCGGCTACATCCTCAACCCCGTCATCGAGGAGCTCCGCGGCGAGGCCGTGCTCGTCGACGAGGGCTGCCTCTCCGTGCCCGGCCTGTGGTTCCCCACGATGCGCCACCCCGAGGCCGTCATCTCCGGCATCGACCTCGACGGGAAGCCCGTCCGGCTCGAGGGCACGGGCGTCCTCGCCCAGGCCTTCCAGCACGAGGTCGACCACCTCGACGGCCTCGTCTACCTCGACCGGCTCGACAAGCCGCGGCGCCGCGAGGCGATGAAGCAGGTGCGCGAGTCCGACTGGTTCTGACCCGCCGGCCCGCGCACCCGCTGCACGTCGTCAGTGCACCAGCGAGTGGCCCTCGGTGTTCGGCGCCGCCTCGTAGATCCGCGTGATCACGTCGGCGAACGCGTCGAGCACCACCTGGCGCTTGATGCTGAGCTTGGGCGTGAGGTGCCCCGCGGCCTCCGTCAGCTCCACCGGCAGCACGACGAACTTGCGGATGGACTCCGCCCGCGACACCGTGGCGTTCGCCGCGTCGACCGCGCGCTGCACCTCGGCGAGCACGGCCGGGTTCTGCGACGCCTGCTCGAGCGTCATGGCCGGGTCCTGCCCGTTGTTGCCGAGCCAGACCTTGAGCATCTCGGGATCCAGCGTGATGAGCGCCGAGATGAACGGCCGCCGGTCGCCCGCGACCACGACCTGGCCGACGAGCGGGTTCGCGCGGATGGGGTCCTCGAGCGCGGCAGGCGCGACGTTCTTGCCGCCCGCCGTGACGATGATCTCCTTCTTGCGCCCCGTGATCGTGAGGTACCCGTCGGCGTCGTAGCTGCCCAGGTCGCCGGTCCGGAACCAGCCGTCGTCGAACACGGCGGCGGTGGCCTCCTCGTCCTGCCAGTACCCGTCGAAGACGTTGACGCCCTTCACCTCGATCTCACCCTCGTCGGTGATCCGCGTGGAGACGCCCGGCAGCGCCGGGCCGACCGTGCCGATGCGGAAGCCCTTGACGAGGTTCACGCTCACGGGCGCCGTGGTCTCGGTGAGGCCGTAGCCCTCGAGGATCGTCAGGCCGAGCGACCGGTAGAAGTGGCCGAGCCGGAGGCCGAGGGGTGCGGATCCGCTGACCGCGAAGCGCACGCGCCCGCCCATGGCCTGCCGGATCTTCGAGTACACGAGGGCGTCGAAGAGCTTGTACTGCGCCTTCAGCGCGAAGGGCACCTTCCCCGCGTCGACCGCGACCGAGTGCGCGTACGCGACCTCGGCGGCCTTGCGGAAGACCTTCCCGCGGCCCGCGCCCTCCGCCTTCTGCTCGGAGGAGTTGTAGACCTTCTCGAACACGCGCGGCACCGCGAGCAGGAACGTCGGCTTGAACGAGGCGAGCGCCGGGAGGAGCTGCGTCGTGTCGGCCTGGTGGCCGGTCTTCACGCCCGCCTGCACGTTGAGGATGGAGATGAAGCGCGCGAACACGTGCGCCGTCGTGATGAAGAGGAGCGTCGACGCGCCGACCTGCACGACCTCCTCCATCGCGACCTCGGCGTTCCGGGACAGCTCGACGAAGTTCGCGTGCGTGAGGATGCAGCCCTTCGGCCGGCCGGTCGTCCCCGACGTGTAGATGAGGGTCGCCATGTCCGAGCCGACCGCGATGTTCCGACGGCGCTCGATCTCCGCGTCCGGCACGTCCACGCCCTGCTCGGCGAGCTTGTCCAGGTCGCCGAGGTCGATCTGCCAGACGCGGCGCACCGCGGGCAGCTCCGGGTGCACCTCGTCGAAGCGCGCGAAGTGGTCGGCGGACTCGAGGATCATCGCGACGGCGCCGGAGTCCTGCATGTTCCAGTGCACCTGGCCGGGGGAGGAGGTCTCGTAGACGGGGACGAGGACGCCGCCCGCGAAGAAGACCGCGAAGTCGACGAGCGTCCACTCGTAGCGGGTCCGGCACATCATGCCGATCCGCTCGCCCGGCTCGATGCCCGCGGCCACGAGGCCCTTGGCGAGCGCCACTACCTGGCGGTGGAACTCGGACGCCGTGACGTCGGTCCAGCCGCCGTCGCCGTCCGGCAGCGCGAACAGCGGAGCGTCGGGGCTCGTCCTCACGCGGTGCACCAGGACATCGGTGACGTTGTCGTCGGGTCTGGCCTCGACGACGGCGGGCATGGTGTGCTGTTCCACGGCAACTCCCTCGGTACCGGAAATGGATGTGATCAGCTTATGGGCGCGGGAGCCCGAGCGCTCGTCCCCGGTCGGGGGCGTCGGGCGCGTCGGTAGGATCGACTGGCGAGACGAGCGGAAGGGCCCTGCGGAGTGCATGCAATCGGGATCGACATCGGCGGCACGAAGATCGCGGGAGCCGTGGTCGACGAGCTCGGCGTCATCGCGGCGGAGGAGCGCACGCCCACGGAGGCGAGCAGCCCGGACGCGATCGTCGAGGCGGTCGTCGGCATGGTCGAGCGGCTCCGCGCCCAGCACCCCGACGTCGTGGCGGTGGGCGTGGCCGCGGCCGGCTTCATCGACGCCGCGCAGTCGACCGTGTACTACGCCCCGAACATCAACTGGCGCAACGAGCCCGTGCGCGAGAAGCTGCGCGGCCGGATCGACCTCCCCATCGTCATCGAGAACGACGCCAACGCCGCCGGCTGGGCCGAGTTCCGCTACGGCGCCGGCCGCCTGGTCAGCGACATGGTGACCCTCACGATCGGCACGGGCGTGGGCGGCGCGATCGTCGCCGACGACCGCCTGTTCCGCGGCGGCTTCGGCGCGGGCGCCGAGCTCGGCCACATGCGCGTCGTGCCCGACGGCCTGCCCTGCGGCTGCGGCGCCCGCGGCTGCATCGAGCAGTACGGGTCCGGCCGGGCGCTCCTGCGCACCGCCGACGAGCTCGCCGACCTCGGCGGCACCCACGGCGAGGGCCTCGCCGCGCGCCGCCGGGAGGTGGGCACGCTCACCGGCCACGACGTCAGCGACCTCATCCAGGCCGGCGACCCGGGCGCGCTCCTCGCCCTCCGTCGCCTCGGCGGCTGGCTCGGCGAGGCCGCGGCGAGCATCGGCGCGATCCTCGACCCGCAGATGTTCGTGATCGGCGGCGGCGTCGCGCAGGCCGGCGACCTGCTGCTCGACCCCATCCGCGAGGCGTACCTCGCGCACCTGCCGGCGCGCGGCTACCACCCGGAGCCGGAGTTCCGGATCGCGGAGCTCGTCAACGACGCCGGCGTCGTCGGCGCGGCCGACCTCGCCCGCCGGCACGCGGCAGCCCTGCGCCACGGGGCCTGAGCCCGCGGGACCCGCGCCGCGCGCGACCGGCCGGACGGCTGCCGGGTCGCGACGGCGCCGCTGGCTATGCTGGATCCCGACCCCGCCCGGAAGGTGGCCACCCGATGTTCTACTGGTTCATGAAGAACCTGGTCGCCGGACCCCTCCTGCGGAGCACGTTCCGGCCCTGGGTCACGGGGCTCGAGAACATCCCCGCCAAGGGCGGCGTCATCCTCGCGAGCAACCACCTGTCGTTCATCGACTCGGTCTTCCTGCCGCTCCTGGTGGACCGCAACCTCGTCTTCCTCGCCAAGAGCGACTACTTCACGGGCACCGGCCTCAAGGGCTGGGCCACGAAGATGTTCTTCACGGCGACGGGCATGCTGCCCATCGACCGCTCCGGCGGGAAGGCCTCCGAGGCGTCGCTCAACACCGGGCTCCGCGTGCTCGCCGAGGGCCGCATGCTCGGGATCTACCCCGAGGGCACGCGCAGCCCCGACGGCAAGATGTACCGCGGGCGCACGGGCGTGGCGCGCATGATCCTCGAGGGCGAGGTCCCTGTCGTCCCGATCGCGATGATCGACACCGAGAAGGTCATGCCCATCGGCACCCGGATCCCCAAGGTCCGCCGGATTGGTGTGGTCATCGGCGAGCCGCTAGATTTCAGTAGGTTCGCCGGGCTCGAGGGAGACCGCTTCATCCTCCGCTCCATCACCGACGAGATCATGTACGAGCTCTCGAGGCTGAGCGGCCAGGAGTACGTCGACGTCTACGCGACCTCGGTCAAGGAGAAGCGCGCGAGCGCGGCCCGCTGACCGACGCCCGCCTGACTCCACCGCGCACCACGCGCACGACACGAATCGGGATCCCCACACGTGGCCTCTGAGCACCTCGTCCCCGCCCACCCCGACGTCCTCGCCGGCCTCGACCACTGGCGCACGCTCGAGGTCAAGCAGCAGCCGCAGTGGCCGGACGCCGCAGCCGTGCACGCCGCGTCCGCCGAGATCGCCCTGCTGCCGCCCCTGGTGTTCGCGGGCGAGGTCGACCTGCTGCGCTCCCGGCTGGCCGCCGCCGCGGACGGCCGCGCGTTCCTCCTCCAGGGAGGCGACTGCGCGGAGACGTTCGCGGGCGCGACGGCCGACGCCATCCGCAACCGCGTGAAGACCGTGCTCCAGATGGCCGTCGTGCTCACCTACGGCGCGGCGATGCCCGTCGTGAAGATGGGCCGCATGGCCGGCCAGTTCGCCAAGCCCCGCTCGAGCGACTCGGAGACGCGCGGCGACCTGACGCTGCCCGCGTACCGCGGCGACATCGTCAACGGCTACGACTTCACCCCGGAGTCCCGGGCGGCGGATCCCGCGCGCCTCGTGAAGGGGTACCACACGGCCGCCTCCACGCTGAACCTCATCCGCGCCTTCACGCAGGGCGGGTTCGCCGACCTCCGCGAGGTGCACAGCTGGAACAAGGGCTTCGCCGCGAACCCCGCCAACCAGCGCTACGAGCAGCTCGCCCGCGACATCGACCGCGCCATCAAGTTCATGGAGGCCGCGGGCGCCGACTTCGACGACCTCAAGCGCGTCGAGTTCTACACGGGCCACGAGGGCCTCCTCATGGACTACGAGCGGCCCATGACGCGCATCGACTCGCGCACCGGCACGCCGTACAACACGTCGGCGCACTTCATCTGGATCGGGGAGCGCACGCGCGACCTCGACGGCGCGCACGTCGACTTCCTGTCGCGCGTGCGGAACCCGCTGGGCGTCAAGCTGGGACCGTCGACGACGCCGGAGACGGTGCACGAGCTCATCGAGAAGCTCGACCCGGACCGCGAGCCCGGCCGCCTCACCTTCATCACGCGCATGGGCGCCGGCCGCATCCGCGACGCGCTGCCGCCCCTGCTCGAGGCCGTCAAGGCGTCGGACGCGAACCCGCTGTGGGTCACGGATCCCATGCACGGCAACGGCCTCACGACGCCCACCGGCTACAAGACGCGGCGCTTCGACGACGTCGTCGACGAGGTTCAGGGCTTCTTCCAGGCGCACCGGGCCGCGGGCACGCACCCGGGTGGCATCCACATCGAGCTCACCGGCGACGACGTCACCGAGTGCCTGGGCGGATCCGAGCACATCGACGAGGCCACCCTCGCCACGCGCTACGAGTCGCTCTGCGACCCGCGGCTCAACCACATGCAGAGCCTCGAGCTCGCGTTCCTCGTCGCGGAGGAGCTGGCGGCCGCGCGCGGCTGAGCGCACCGACACGACGATGCCCCGCGGCCCTCGAGGACCGCGGGGCATCGCTGTGTCGGCTCCGACCGCGTGCAGGCCGGATCAGCCGGAGGCGGTGATGCCGAGGTTGACGGTGGATCCGCGTCGGGCCATGGCGTTCGCCTCCGGGCTGGCCGACGCCACCCGCGTGATGCTGTTGGGCAGCGCGTCCCAGAACGCCGAGTACGCGTACTTGAAGCCGGCCTTGTCGAGGGCGGCCTTCGCCTCGTCACGCGTGAGCCCGACGACCGCGGGCACCGCCACGAGGTCCGGACCCTTCGAGATCTCCAGCCCCACCTTGCTGCCGGGCGCCCCGTCGAGGCCCGAGCGCACAGGGTTCTCGTCGAGCGGGTAGACCGAGATGACCTCGCCCTTCTCCACGTCGTCGCTGAAGCTCTGCCTGCCGGCCTCGCCGACGAGGCCGGCCTGGGCGAGCGTGGCGACGGCCTGGTCCACCGAGCGTCCGTTCACGTCGGGGATCCGGCCGGCGGCGACCACCAGGGTCACGGGCTGCTGCTCCGGGTACTGGGCGCCGATGGGCGCTCCCGATGCGTCGAGGACCTGCTGGACCGTGCCCTCCTCTGCATCGCCGTACTGGCGGATGGTCGCCTCCTGCACGAGGAAGGGCACGCCCTCGAGGCGCGTGCGGGCGTCCGCCTCCTGAGCGCCGACCACGTCGGGCACGTCGAGCAGTCGCGGGCCGGTCGAGGCGTAGAGGGTCACGGTGGATCCCTGGTCGACGGGCGTGCCGGAGGCCGGGACGCTGCGCGTGACGTGCCCCACCTCGACGTCGACGCTCGGCTCCTCGGCGCGCGCGACGACGAAGCCCTGCCCCTGGAGCGTGCCGGCTGCGTCGTCGACGGCCATCGCCGTGACGGACGGCACCGGGACGCGCGCGCCCGGGCCCTGACCGTAGTACCAGCCGGTGCCGCCGGCGAGGGCGGCGAGCATGACGATGAGCAGCGCGAGCATCCAGCCGCGCGAACGCCGGCGCGAACCGGCGGCGGCGAGCGCGACGACGGAGTCGGGCTCGGTGCGGTCGGTCTCCTGGCGCGTCATGACGGGGGGCCCGCCCACGACCTGGGTCTCGCCGGTCGTGACGGACGGGAGCGCCGGGGCGCTCGGGAAGACGACGGTGCGCTGGAGCGGAGCCGGATCCCCCGACCGCGCGTCGAGGCGGTTCTGCACGGCGTAGAGCTCGTCGAGGAGGGCCCGGGCGTCGCGAGGCCGCTGCTCGGGATCCCGGGCGGTCGCCCACAGCACCAGCTCGTCGAGCTCGACGGGCACCGACGCGTTGGCGGTGCTCGGGGTCGGCACCTGGTCGTTCGCGTGCTGGTAGGCGATCTGCATGGGCTGCTCGCCCTTGAACGGCTGCTCGCCCGCGAGCATCTCGTACATCATGATCCCGACCGCGTAGATGTCGCTGCGGGTGTCCGCGATGCCCCGGGTGACGAGCTCGGGGGAGAGGTACGCGATGGTGCCGAGCAGCGCCTGGCCTGTGGCCGTGTTCGCGCTCACGGCCCGGGCGAGGCCGAAGTCGCCGATCTTGATGCGCCCGTCGTCCGCGAGGAGCACGTTCTCGGGCTTCAGGTCGCGGTGCACGATGCCGGCCTTGTGGGCGGCGGCGAGCCCCGACAGCACCGCCTCGAGGATGTCGAGGGTCTGCTCGGGCGTCAGCCGCTCGTACTCCTGCAGCAGCTCGCGCAGGGTCATGCCCGGGAGGTACTCCATGACGAGGTACGCCATGTCGGAGTCCTGGCCCTGGTCGAAGACGTTGACCACGTTCGGGTGCGCCAGCCGCGCGGCCGAGCGCGCCTCCTGGATGAACCGGTCGCGGAACGCGCTGTCGTCCGCGAGGTGCCCGTGCATCACCTTGACGGCGACGCGGCGCTCCAGCCGCAGGTCGGTGGCGACGTAGACCGTGGCCATCCCGCCGCGTGCGATGCGGGACCTGACCTGGTACCGACCGTCGAGGAGACGGCCGATCATGGGGTCGGTCGGGCTGGAGGTCACTGGACGATTCTAGGGATCGCGGCCGCCGGGGCCTCCTCGGCACACCGGTGCGCCGCCGCGCGCGTGCCCCTCGCGATCGGCGTCAGCCGATCTCGTCGAGCCACGCCCAGGCGGATGCCTCCCACTTGGCGTACGCGTCCGGGTACGCGGAGTACTGCACGGCCTGCGCCGCCTGCGTCACGGTCATCGACTTCCAGCCGGCGATGTCGAGGAGGCCGCGCGTGGCGCCCGGGTTCGGGTTCACGCTGCCGCCGAAGAACGCACGCGATGCGTACACGGGGTCGTTGAGGTCCGCGGGCTGGCCCCAGCCCTGGCTCGGGCGCTGCTGGAACAGGCCGATCGAGTCGCGGTCCCCCCAGTCGAGGTTGCGGAGCGTGGACTCCTGCGCGGCGGTGGCCAGCGCGATGACGAGGCCGTAGTCGCTCACTCCGGCGGAGCGGCCGACCTGGACGATGACGCGCGCGTTGCGGCGCATCTCGTCGGTCATGATCGTCGTCCCGTTCAGCGACGCCACCTGCACCACAGCGGTGGACGCGTGCGGGATGGTCAGCTTGCTGCCCGCGTAGATGATGCTCGACCAGTTGAGGCCGTTGGCGTTGAGGAGGTCCTGGACGGTGACGCCGGACTCCTTCGCGATGCTGTGCAGCGTGTCGCCGGTCTCGATCGTGTGGGTGCCGGAGAGGCCCTGCGTGGCGGCCGGCGAGGCGCTGGCCGGGACGGCGGGCGCAGCAGGCGCGGCGGCGGTCGCGGCACCCGGGATCGTCAGGCGGTTGCCGGGGAAGATCGTGCTCGTGGCCTGCAGGCCGTTGGCCTGGAGGACGGACGACGTGGAGACGCCGTGCTTGCCGGCGATGCCGGAGACCGTGTCGCCTGCGACGACGGTGTAGCTCGTGCCCGATCCCGTGGACGCCGCGGCCGGTGCCGGGCTCGAGGCGCCGGAGCCGCCGAGCATGAGCGTCTGGCCGGGGAAGATGGTCGTCTTCCAGCCGAGACCGTTCTGCGCCAGCACGGACGCGGTGGAGAGGCCGAAGCGTCCGGCGATGCTCGAGACCGTGTCGCCCTGCTCGACGACGTACGTCGAGGGCGCGGCGACCATGGGCGCCGCGGCGGGGGCGGCCGTCGGGGCCGCGACCCGGGGGAGCTTCGTCTGCGCGGGGCCGGACTTCGCCTTCGGGACCCGCTTGACCGGCGCGGCCTCGGCGGGCGTCGCCATGCCGAGGCTCACCGCGAGGGAGCCGACGAGCACGATGGGCATCGTCGCGAGCAGCGCCTTGGAGCGGCGATTCGCCGAGCGTCCGGTGGCGGTGTCCGAGGACCGGCGGGGGTCGCGAGGAGGGGTGGGTTCGGTCATGGGCATGTTGGTCTACTCCGGCCGTCGTGCACGATTCCCTGATGCAGGTGTTCCACGTTAACACGCAGGGAGAGGAATGCGCACATAAGTGACGGATGGGACTGGAGTGAACTGCGACACGCGTGTTCGGCGGATAGGCAGCGTCCGAGGCCCGCAGGGGCTGCCGATCCGGGGCCCCGTTCCGGCGGCGGCCCCGGACGTGCCAGCATGTGAGGCGTGAACGAGCCCTATGCCGACCGTGAGTGGTTGACCGTCCCCGATCTCGTCGACCTGCTGGGTCTCACCGTCAGCCGCGTCCGCCGGCTCATCGAGGACCGGCGGCTCCTGGCCGTCCGCCTCGACGGCGTGCTCAAGGTGCCGGCCGTGTTCCTGCGCGACGGCGAGCCGCTGTCCGAGCTGCGGGGCACGATCATGGTGCTCGGTGACAACGGCTTCACCGACGAGGAGGCCATGCGGTGGCTCCTCACCGAGGAGCCGAGCCTCGGCGCCGCTCCCGTAGATGCCCTGCTCGCGGGGCGCAAGGCCGAGGTGCGTCGGGTGGCCCAGGCCAGCGCCTGATCCCACCCCTGGCGACCTCCCGTCGTCCGCGGCCGGCGCCTCGGGGTCCGGTCAGGTGACGCGGCGCGTGACGCTGTCCACGAGGAGCTCGAGCTGGTTCCTGGCGCGCGCGCCGATCGGGGCGTCGCGCAGCGCCGCGAGGGACTCCCGCACGTGACGGGCGATCATTCCCTCCACCTCGTCGAGGGCTCCGCTCTCGCGCAGGATCGACTGGAGCGCGCGGATCTGCTCGTCGTCGAGATCCGGATCCCCGAGGAGCGCGTCGACCGTGCGGCGCACGCCGTCCGGCAGCCGGCGTCGGGCCAGCGCGATGAGGACGGTGCGCTTCCCCTCCCTGAGGTCGTCGCCGCTGGGCTTGCCCGTCACGGCGCTGTCGCCGAACACGCCGAGCACGTCGTCGCGCAGCTGGAACGCGATGCCGAGCGGCAGGCCGACGGACCGGAGCGCCGCGACCTGCTCGGCCGTCGCCCCCGCGAGGCTCGCGCCCACGACGAGCGGCGCCTCGATGCTGTACTTCGCCGACTTGTAGACGATCACGTTGTGCGCGCGGGCGAGGGTGTCGTCCTCGGGGACGGTCGGCCAGGCGACCTCCTCGAGCACGTCGAGGTACTGGCCGAGCGTCACCTGGGTCCGCATGGTCGCGAGCTCCGCCCGGGTCGCGCGGGCTGACGACCCGTCCGCGAGCGCCAGGAGGGAGTCGATGAGGAGCTCGTCGCTCCATCCGAGCAGGAGGTCGCCGAGGAGGATCGCGCCGGCCTCGCCGAAGCCCGCCGAGGATCCGCCCCAGCCGCCGGCGGCATGCAGCGTCTCGAAGCGCCGGTGGGCGGCGGGGCGGCCCCGCCGCGTGTCGGAGCGGTCGATGATGTCGTCGTGGACGAGCGCCGCGGCGTGGAAGATCTCGAGGCCGGCCGCGACGCCGACGACCGCGCGGTAGCCCGGGCGCTCCTCGCCCTGCGGGCGTCCGGCGGGTGAGGGCTCGAGGTCGATGACCGATCGCCATCCCCAGTAGCAGAACTGCGCGCGGAAGCGCTTGCCGCCTCTCAGCAGATCCGAGGAGAACTCCTGGATGGGCACAAGATCCAGGCTGATCTCCCGGAGTCCCGCCGCCTGCGCCGCCAGGAAGTCGTCGAGGCGGGTCTGGACGTGGCTGACGAGGCGGTCGCTTTCGGGCACTCGCCTAGCCTAGCCAGGGGCAGGGAGCTAGAATTCCAGGGTGAACACCAACGCGTCGTCCCGAGCCTGAGGGGAACATGATGCCGCTTTCCGAGCAAGAGCAGCGCCTGCTGGAGGAGATGGAGCGAAGCCTCTATCACAACGACGCAGACTTCGTGGCGACCGTCAGCGGCCGCCGCAGCAGACCCAACTACACGATGGTCGTCGTGGGGGTGCTCGTCATCGTCCTGGGCATCGCCGCCCTGGCTGCCGGCGTCATCACCAAGCTGGCCGTCATCGGCATCCTCGGCTTCGCGATCATGATCGTGGGGGCCCTCCTCATCTTCAGCCCGCGTGAGTCGGCTGCGGAGGCCTCCGCCCCGGCGGCCGGCCGTGCACCGAGCCGCGGACAGGGCAAGCGCCCTGCATCGTCGTCCTCCTTCATGGACCGCATCAACGAGCGCTGGGAGAAGCGCCAGGGCGGTCAGGACTGACCTCCCGCTGAGGCGGTCCTCCACCGCCCTCCACTCGACCCGAAGGGGCCGATCCCGACACCGGGATCGGCCCCTTCCGTCGTCCAGACTCGCCTCCCGTTCCCTCCCTCGCGCCCTGCGCGCTGTCCCCTGACCGCGCGCAGGGCGCTTCCGCATGTCCGCGGCGCGCCGGGGGCCGGATCCTCCTCCACTTCCCTCCCCGCGCGATGCGGCCCGGATCCACGGGGATCGGGGGACACGCACCGCGAATTCACCGCCGAGTGCTGGCGGTGGGTGGAGGGCTGTGGAGTAAAGTGGAGCAAGTCCTGAACCACGGCCGGAGAGACAGGGGGTGTCGGTGTGTTCCTCGGCACCCACTCGCCCCGTCTCGACGACAAGGGGCGGCTCATCCTCCCCGCGAAGTTCCGCGACGAGCTCGAGGGCGGCGTCGTCATGACCCGCGGTCAGGACCGCTGCATCTACGTGTTCACGACGCGCGAGTTCGAGGAGCTGCACGACCGCATGCGCCAGGCGCCCCTCGCGAGCAAGCAGGCGCGGGACTACATGCGCGTCTTCCTGTCCGGGGCCAACGCCGAGACGCCGGACAAGCAGCACCGCATCACCATCCCCCAGGCGCTCCGCACCTACGCGGGACTCGACCGCGAGCTCGCGGTCATCGGCGCGGGCAGCCGCGTCGAGATCTGGGACGCCGGCACGTGGGACGAGTACCTCACCGCCAACGAGAGCGCGTTCGCCGACACCGCGGAGGAGGTGATCCCCGGCCTGTTCTGACCCCGGCCCCTGACTCCCAGCCGTCCGACGCCCTGCCGCACTTCCCCGGTGGCAGGTCGGGACGGATGGGGATCAGGAGCCGCGGACAGGACAGCGGGATGCCATGGCCCTCGACGACATCCACACCCCCGTCCTCCTCGACCGGTGCCTCGAGCTGCTCGCCCCCGCCCTGCAGGGCGAGGGCGCCGTGCTGGTGGACGCCACCCTCGGGATGGCCGGCCACTCCGAGGCGTTCCTCGACGCGCTGCCCGGGCTCCGCCTCGTCGGTCTCGACCGCGATCCCGACGCCCTCGCCATCGCGGGGGAGCGGCTCGCGCGGTTCGGCGACCGGGTCCACCTCGTGCACACGGTCTACGACGGCATCGGGCGCGCGCTCGACGGGCTCGGCATCGGCGAGGTCCAGGGCGTGTTCTTCGACCTCGGCGTCTCGTCGCTGCAGCTCGACCGCGTGGAGCGCGGGTTCTCCTACTCGCAGGACGCGCCGCTCGACATGCGCATGGACGGCACGGCCGGGCTCACCGCCGCGCAGGTGGTCGCCGAGTACGACGAGCTCGAGCTGCGCCGGATCTTCTACGACTACGGCGAGGAGAAGCTCGCCCCGCGCTACGCCAGCCGCATCGTGCAGGCGCGCGAGGTGGAGCCCATCACGACGTCGGCGCGGCTCGTGGAGATCATCCAGCAGGCGACGCCGGCTGCCGTGCAGCGCGCGGGTCACCCGGCCAAGCGCGTCTTCCAGGCGCTGCGCATCGAGGTCAACCAGGAGCTGAGCGTGCTCGCCCGCGCCATGCCCGCGGCGATCGACCGGCTGGCCGTCGGAGGCCGTGTCGTCGTCGAGTCGTACCAGTCGCTCGAGGACCGCATCGTGAAGCGCGAGCTCCGTGCCCGCTCCACGAGCACGGCGCCGGTCGGCCTGCCCGTCGAGCTCCCCGAGCACCGTCCCGAGCTGAAGCTCCTCGTCCGCGGCGCCGAGCTCGCGGACCAGCACGAGATCGCCCGCAACCCCCGCGCCGCTTCCGTCCGGTTGCGCGCCGCCGAACGAGCCAGGAGGCGACACGCATGACCGATGCAGCACGCGCGACCGCGCGTCCCCGGATCCGGCCGTCCGCCGAGCCCGCGACCCGCCACATCGAGGTCGTCGCCACCCGCGGCCAGCGCCGCGCACGGCCGCGCACCGTCTACGCGGTGATCGTCGTCGGCGGGCTCTTCGCCGTCCTCCTCGCGCAGCTCCTGCTCTCGATCGGCCTGTCCGACGGGGCCTACGCGATCCAGTCGCTGCAGCAGCAGCAGAAGGAGCTGGACCGGACGCACCAGGCGCTCACCGAGGACGTCGACCGCCTCTCCTCCCCGCAGAACCTGGCGCGCAACGCGCAGGCGCTCGGAATGGTCGCGAGCGCGTCGCCCTCCTTCCTCTCGCTCGACGGCACCATCCAGGGCACGCCGCAGGCGAAGGACGGGGCCACCACGCCGCTCACCGCCGACACGCTCATCGGCAACTCGCTCCTCACCGGCGTGCCGCTCACCATCGAGAGCGACCCGACGAAGCGCGCGGCCGCCGTCCAGGCCGCCACCGCGCAGGACGGCGCCGCCGCGGTGGACCCGGGATCGGCCATCCCGGGATCCGCGGAGGCCGAGGGCGGCGTGACCGCAGGGACCCCGAGCGCGCCTCCCGCGACGGGCGCGGGCTCCGGGCTAGCGTCGGCCACGGCCACGGCCACGGCCACGGCCATCCCGACCCCGCAGACCCGATGAGGCCGCGCCCCGCCGAGGGGTCGCGACCACAGCACGACACCGCTCCGACGGAGCACCGCACCGCACCGCAGGCACCGAGAGGAACCCCCGAGTGAGCACGATCTCGAACCGTCGGCGCATCGCCTTCTCCCTCATCGCGATCCTCGCCGTCATCGGGGTCTTCGTGGTGAAGCTCATCGACATCCAGGTCGTGCAGGCGTCGGAGCTCAACGAGGAGTCGCTCGGCAAGCGGGCGATCTCGCAGGTCCTGCCCGGGGTCCGGGGCAGCATCTACGACGCGGAGGGGAACGTCCTCGCGAACAGCGTCCTGCGGTACGACGTGACGATGGACCCGTCCAAGGCGGCCGGCTTCACGCGCACGGTGACGGGTGACGACGGGAAGCCGGTCAAGGAGGACGTGTCGCTCGCGGAGGCCGAGGCGCAGCTGGGCGCGATCACCGGGCAGACGCCCGAGGAGATCGACGGGCTCATCCAGGGCGCGCTCGACAAGGACCCGAAGTCGCTCTTCGGCTACGTGACCCGTGGCGTCGACGTCGACGCGTACCTCGCCATCCGGGACCTGAAGATCCCGTGGATCTACTTCCAGGCCGTCTCGAGCCGCACGTACCCCAACGGGCAGATCGCGGGCAGCATCCTCGGCTACATCGCGGGCGACGGGACGATCAAGGCCGGGCTCGAGCAGGAGTACGACTCGTGCCTCGCCGCCCAGGACGGCGCGCAGACGTACGAGCGCGGCGCGGACGGCGTCCCGATCGCGGGCAGCACCGTCACGCAGAAGCCGGCCATCGACGGCAGCGACGTGATGACCAACATCGACACGGACCTCGAGTACTTCGCGCAGACCGCGGTGGCCGAGCAGGCCGTGAAGGTCGGCGCGGACTACGGGCACGCGACCATCGTCGAGGTGAAGACGGGCAAGGTCCTGGCCGTCGCCGAGTACCCGTCCGTCGACCCCAACGACGTGACCGCGACGAAGCCCGAGGACCGGGGGAGCCGCGCGTTCGGGTCCCCGTTCGAGCCCGGATCCACGCTCAAGGCCGTGACCGCCGCGGCGCTCCTCGACTCGGGCAAGGCGGATCCCTCCACACGGGTCGTCGCGCCGTACACGTTCACCCGTCCGGACGTGAAGCTGAGCGACAGCTACGTGCACCCCGACCTGCACTTCACGCTCGCGGGCGTGCTCATGGACTCCTCGAACACGGGCATATCGGCGCTCGGCGAGCGCCTGTCCGCCTCCGACCGCTACGACTACCTCAAGGCGTTCGGCGTCGGCGAGAAGACGGCCATCGACTTCCCCGGCGAGAGCAGCGGCCTCGTCCGCCCGTGGCAGGAGTGGGACCCGCAGACCAACTACGCGACCATGTTCGGCCAGGGCCTCACGACCACGGCGCTGCAGGTCGCGAGCATCTACCAGACCATCGGCAACCACGGCGTGAAGCTGCCGCTGTCGCTCGTCTCCGGCTGCAAGCAGGCCGACGGCACCGTGACGGACCAGCCCGACACGACGGGCACGCAGGTCATCTCCCCCCAGGCCGCCGACTCGACCGTGAACATGCTCGAGACCGTGGTCACCGACGGGCACCTCTCCAAGGACCTCACGATCCCCGGCTACCGGGTGGCCGCGAAGTCCGGGACGGCGCAGGTCGCGGAGGCCGACGGCAAGTACGGCAAGAACTACCTGGTGTCGATCGCCGGGCTCGCGCCGGCCGAGGACCCCCAGTACGTCGTGTCGATCAGCCTGGCCAATCCGGATACCATGAAGTCCTCGGCGGCCGCGGCGCCGGTCTTCCAGAAGATCATGTCCCAGGTACTGAAGACCTACCGGGTCCCGCCCTCCAGCGTGCCGTCCCCGAACCTCCCGACGACCTACTGAGAGATGAGGGCGATGACCTCCCCTGCCACTCCCGCCCTCCGCCCCGAGCATCCCGTCGCACGGTCGCTGTCCGGCCTGGTGAGCGACTTCGCGCTCGACGTCTCCGGCGACGTGGACGACGTGGAGGTCACCGGCGTGACCCTCTCCTCCGGCGACGTGCAGCCGGGCGACCTCTACGTGGGGCTCCGCGGGGCGCGTGCGCACGGCGCCCGCTTCGCGACGGCGGCGGCCGAGAGCGGCGCGGTCGCGGTGCTCACGGATCCCGACGGGCTCGCCGACGCGCAGGCCTCCGGGCTGCCGGTGATCCTCACGCCCGACCCCCGGGCCGCCCTCGGCGACATCGCCGCGTGGGTCCACCGCTCGGCGGAGAACCCGGCGACGCTCTACGGCGTCACGGGGACGAACGGCAAGACGAGCGTGGTGTACCTGCTCGACGGGCTGCTCCGCCAGCTCGGCGTCGTGACCGGGCTCACCTCGACGGCCGAGCGCCGCATCGGCGAGGAGAGCATCACCAGCCGCCTCACCACGCCCGAGGCGAGCGAGCTGCACGCGCTCCTGGCGCGCATGCGGGAGGCCGAGGTCCGCGCGGTCACCATCGAGGTGTCGGCGCAGGCGCTCACCCGGCACCGGGTCGACGGCCTCGTGTTCGACGTGGCCGCCTTCATCAACCTGAGCCACGACCACCTCGACGACTACGCCGACTTCGAGGAGTACTTCGAGGCGAAGGCCGCGTTCTTCGACCCCGACCGCGCGCGTCGCGGCGTCGTCTCGCTCGACACCGAGTGGGGCCAGCGCATCGTCGAGGGATCCCGCATCCCGATGACGACCATCACCTCGAAGCCCGGCGTCGACGCCGACTGGACCGTGACGGTCCTCGAGCAGACCCCCGACTCCACCGGCTTCCGCCTCGAGGGGCCCGACAACCGCGTGCTCGTCTCGCGCGTGCCCGTGCCGGGCTGGTTCATGGCCGCGAACGCGGGACTCGCGATCGTCATGCTCGTCGAGTCCGGCTACGACCTGGACGCCGTGGCGCACGTGCTCGACCGCGACGGCGGCATCCGGGCCTACATCCCCGGTCGCGCCGAGCGCGTGTCCGGCGACACCGGGCCCCTCTTCTTCGTCGACTACGGGCACACGCCCGACGCCTTCGAGCAGACGCTGCAGGCGCTCCGGCCGTTCACGCCCGGGAGGCTCGTGATGGTGTTCGGCGCCGACGGCGACCGGGACACCACGAAGCGCGCCGAGATGGGCGCCATCGCGGCCCGCCTCGCCGACGTCGTGGTCATCACCGACTACCACCCGCGCTACGAGGACCCGGCGTCGATCCGCGCGAGCCTCATCGCGGGCGCGAAGGCAGCGGTGCCCGACCGCGAGATCCACGAGGTGCCCGACCCCGCCACCGCGATCCGCACGGCGGTGTCGCTGGTCGGCGAGGGGGACACCATCCTCGTCGCCGGACCCGGGCACGAGGACTACCACGAGGTGGCCGGGCGCAAGATCCCGTTCTCCGCCCGTGACGACGCGCGCGCGGCCCTCCGCGACGCAGGCTGGAGCTGACATGATCGCCCTCACCCTCGCCGAGATCGCCGAGGCGGTCGACGGCCGTCTCCTGCTGCGCGGCGACGCGACCGCGCAGACCGTCGTCGACGGCGCCGTCGACACCGACAGCCGCCTCATCGGCCCCGACGGGATCTTCGTCGCCAAGCCCGGCGAGGAGACCGACGGCCACCTGTTCGCGCCCGCGGCCGTCGAGGCGGGCGCCGCGCTCCTCCTCGTCGAGCGCGAGCTCGACCTGCCTGTGCCCCAGGTGCTCGTGCCCGACGTGGTGGACGCGCTCGGCCGTCTGGCCCACGAGGTCGTGGCGCGCGTGCGCGCCCTGGGCGACCTGCGGATGGTCGCGGTCACCGGATCCAACGGCAAGACCACGACCAAGAACCTGCTGCACGCGATCCTGTCGACCCAGGGCGAGACCGTATCGCCCGTCGCGTCCTTCAACAACGAGGTCGGCGCGCCGCTGACGATGCTCAAGGTCACGCGCTCGACCCGCTTCCTCGTCGCGGAGATGGGCGCCAGCGGGCTCGGCGAGATCACGCGCCTCGTGCGCATGGCGAAGCCCGACGTCGGCATCGTGCTGACCGTGGGCCTCGCGCACGCGGGCGGCTTCGGCGGCATCGAGCAGACGCTCGTGACCAAGACCGAGATGGTGAAGGACCTCCTGCCCGAGGACACGGCCGTGCTCAACGCCGACGACCCGCGCGTCTCCTCCATGAGCGACAAGACCGAGGCGCCCGTGCTCTGGTTCGGCCGGGACGCCCGCGCCGCCGTCCGCGCGACCGACATCGTCGCGTCCGCGGCCGGCACGACCTTCACGCTGCACCTGCCCGACGGATCCACGCGTCCCGTGTCCTTCCGCGTGCTCGGCGAGCACCACGTCACCAACGCGCTGGCCGCTGCGGCGGGCGCCTGGGCCCTGGGCGTCGACGGCGACGCCATCGTCTCCGCCCTGCAGACCGTGCAGCGCGCCGAGCGCTGGCGCATGGAGGTGCTCGGCGGCAACGGCGTCACAGTCATCAACGACGCCTACAACGCGAGCCCCGACTCCATGGCCGCGGCGCTCCGCACGCTCGCGCAGATCCGCGGGCCCGAGCAGCGCACGGTCGCGGTCCTCGGCGAGATGAGCGAGCTCGGCGAGTTCTCCGAGGAGGAGCACGACCGCGTCGGCCTCCTCGCGGTGCGCCTCAACATCGGCCAGCTGATCGTGGTGGGCCGGCCCGCGCGCCGCCTGCACCTCGAGGCCATAGCGCAGGGCTCGTGGGACGGCGAGTCGATCTTCGCCGAGGACGTCGACGAGGCCCGCGAGATCCTCGACCGCGTGCTCCGCGACGGAGACCTCGTGCTCGTGAAGTCGTCCAACTCCGCGGGGCTCCGCTTCCTCGGCGACGAGCTGGGGGAGAAGTACTCGTGGTAGCCCTCCTCTTCGCGGGCGCCTTCTCGCTCGCGTTCACGCTGTTCCTCACGCCGCTGTTCATCAAGCTGTTCCACCGCCTGCAGTGGGGCCAGTTCATCCGCGACGACGGTCCTCAGACCCACCACACCAAGCGCGGCACGGCCACGATGGGCGGCATCGTCATCATCCTGGCGAGCGTGCTCGGCTACTTCGTGGGGCACCTGCTCACGTGGGACGGGATCCGCTTCGACCCCGTGACGCCCTCGGGCCTGCTCGTGGTCTTCATGATGGTGGGGCTCGGCTTCGTCGGGTTCCTCGACGACTACCTCAAGACCCGCAAGCAGCAGTCCCTCGGGCTCGGCGGCTGGCAGAAGATCGCCGGCCAGGTCATCGTCGCCACCGTATTCGCGGTCCTCGCCATCACGCTGCGCGACCCGGTCTCCGGCCTCACGCCGGCGTCCACCGCCATCAGCCTGTTCCGTGACCTGCCGCTCGACTTCATGGCGCTCGGCGCGGTGATCGGCACGGGCCTGTTCATCGTGTGGATCTGCCTGATCGTCGCCAGCGCCTCCAACGGCGTCAACGTCGCCGACGGCCTCGACGGCCTCGCGGCGGGCGCGTCGATCTTCTCGATCGGCTCCTACGTGATCATCGGCTTCTGGCAGTTCAACCAGTCGTGCGACAGCGTCTCCAGCTACCAGAACGAGTACCGCTGCTACGAGGTGGCGAGCCCGCTGGACCTCGCGATCATCGCGGCCTCCATCGTGGGCGCGCTCATCGGCTTCCTCTGGTGGAACACCTCCCCGGCGCAGATCTTCATGGGCGACACCGGGTCGCTCGGCCTCGGCGGAGCGCTGGCGGCCCTCGCGATCCTCAGCCGCACCGAGCTGCTGCTGGTCTTCATCGGCGGCCTGTTCGTCATCGTCGCCGGATCCGTGGTGCTCCAGCGCATCTACTTCAAGCTCACGCACGGCAAGCGGATCTTCCTCATGAGCCCGCTGCACCACCACTTCGAGCTCAAGGGCTGGGCGGAGGTCACGGTCGTCGTGCGCTTCTGGATCATCGCCGGGCTGCTCGTCGCGGCCGGCGTCGGCACCTTCTACCTGGAATGGATCACGCAGTAGAGATGACAGACGGCACCCCCGACGACGCCACGCCGCTCGCGCGACCCGAGTCCCTGCACAGCTGGCACGACGACTGGACGGGCCTGCGGGTCGCCGTCCTCGGCCTCGGCCGCACGGGGTTCTCCGTGGCGGACACGCTGGTCGAGCTCGGCGCCGACGTGCTCGTGGTCGCCGCCGACGCGTCGCCCGAGCGGCTGGCGCTGCTCGACGTGATCGGCGGGCGGCTGGTGCGCCCCACCGACGAGGAGCCCGTCCCCGCGGAGCTCGTGGCCTTCGCGCCCGAGCTCGTGGTCGTCTCGCCCGGCTACGCGCCGACGCACCCGCTGCCCGCCTGGGCGACGGAGGCGGGCATCCCGCTGTGGGGGGACATCGAGCTGGCGTGGCGCGTGCGCGACAAGACGGGCACGCCCGCCGAGTGGATCACCATCACGGGCACCAACGGCAAGACGACCACCACGCAGCTCACGGCCGCGCTCCTCCAGGAGGGCGGCGTGCGCGCGGTGCCGTGCGGCAACATCGGCCTGCCCGTGCTCGACGTCGTCCGCCACCCGGACGGCTTCGACGTGCTCGTCGTCGAGCTCTCGAGCCACCAGCTCCACTACATGCGCGAGGTCCGGCCGTACTCGAGCGCCTTCCTCAACCTCGCCGACGACCACCTCGAGTGGCACGGATCCCGGCGCGCGTACGCCGCCGCCAAGGGCCGCGTGTACGCCGACACCCGGGTCGCGTGCGTCTACAACCGCGCCGACCGCGCCACCGAGGACGCGCTCCGCGAGGCCGACGTGCAGGACGGCGCGCGCGCCATCGGCTTCGGGCTCGACGCCCCGGGCCCGAGCGACCTCGGCATCGTCGACGGGATCCTCTGCGACCGCGCCTTCCTCGAGGAGCGCGCGACGTCCGCGCTGGAGCTCACGACGCTCGACGAGCTGCGCGCCGTGGGCCTCGCGGCGCCGCACATCGTGCAGAACATCCTGGCGGCGGCGGCGCTCGCCCGTTCCTACGGCGTGGAGCCCGGCGTCGTGCGGCAGGCGCTGCTGCGCTTCGAGCTCGACAGCCACCGCATCGAGCGGATCGGGGAGCGCGACGGCGTGGCGTTCGTCGACGACTCGAAGGCCACGAACCCGCACGCCGCCTCGGCGTCCCTCGCTGCCTTCCCCTCCGTGGTGTGGCTCGTCGGCGGGCTCCTCAAGGGCGTCGAGCTCGACGAGCTGATCCGGGCGCACGCACGGCGCCTGCGCGCCGCCGTCGTCATCGGCGTCGAGCGCGCCGAGGTGGTCGCGGCATTCGCGCGACACGCGCCCGACGTGACCGTCCTCGAGGTGGCCGAGAGCGACACTGAGGAGGTCATGCGGTCCGCCGTGCGGCTCGCGGCGGGCGTGGCCCGGGAGGGCGACACCGTCCTCCTGGCCCCGGCAGCGGCATCCATGGACCAATTCACCGACTACGCCGACCGCGGGCGCCGATTCCGGGCCGCGGTCGACCACCACCTGGGAGGTGCGGCGGATGACACTGCCCCCGAGAACGACGCGGACCCCTCGCGCGGCTGACGCGCCGGGCCCCCGCGGTCCGCGCACCCCGTCCGCCCCGCACGAGGACGCGCAGGAGGGGACGCAGCGTCGCGGCCTCGCCGCGCGGATCCACCTGGGCCGCGCCTTCCACGCGGAGAGCGGCTCCTACTTCCTTCTGCTCGGCACGACGCTCTTCCTGGTCGTCTTCGGCCTCGTGATGGTGCTGTCGTCGTCGAGCATCGACTCGTTCGTCGCAGGCGGCGGCTTCTTCGGCATCTTCCTCAAGCAGGGCATGTTCGCGCTCATCGGCGTGCCGCTCATGCTCGTGGTCTCGCTCGTGCCGCCCATGTTCTGGAAGCGCTGGGCCTGGGTGCTGCTGCTCGCGGCGTGCGCCGTGCAGCTGCTCGTCTTCGGGCCCATGGGCGTGAAGGTCGGCGAGAACATCGGCTGGATCCGCATCGCCGGCACCACGTTCCAGCCCGCCGAGCTCATCAAGGTGGGCCTCGTGATCTGGCTGGGCTTCATCCTCGCGAGGAAGCGCCACCTGCTGCGCACCTGGCCGCACATCCTCATCCCCGTGCTGCCCGTCGCGGGCGGCGCGGTCGGACTCGTCGCGCTCGGCGGCGACCTCGGAACCGTCATCATCATGGCGAGCATCGTGCTCGGCGCCCTCTTCTTCGCGGGCATCCCGATCGGCAAGCTCACGCTCATGCTGACGATCGGCACCGTGCTGGCCGTGCTCATGACCGTGATCAGCGACAGCCGCATGCGCCGCGTCACCGAGTTCCTCACGGGCCAGTGCGACTACGCGGGCGGCTGCTGGCAGTCCACCCACGGCCTCTACGCGCTGGCCGCCGGCGGGATCTTCGGGGTGGGCCTCGGCAACTCGAAGGCCAAGTGGATGTGGCTGCCCGAGGCCGACAACGACTACATCTTCGCGATCATCGGCGAGGAGCTCGGCCTCATCGGCGCGATCGTCGTCATCCTCCTGTTCGTCGTGCTGGCCATCGGCTTCATCCGGGTGATCCGCGCCAACACCGACACGTTCGCGCGCGTCGCCACGGGCGCCGTCATGACCTGGATCATCGTGCAGGCCTTCGTCAACATCGGCGTGGTGCTGAACCTGCTCCCGGTGCTCGGGGTGCCGCTGCCGTTCGTGTCGTCGGGAGGCTCGTCGCTCGTGACCACGCTCGTGGCTATGGGCATCGTGCTGGGCTTCGCCCGGAAGCCCACGACCGAGGAGTCGCCTGACGTCGTGCCCGCCGTGATCGGGATGCGCTCGTGACCGTCTACCTGCTCGCCGGCGGCGGCACCGCGGGGCACGTGAACCCGCTGCTCGCCGTGGCCGACGAGCTGCGCGCGCGCGAGCCGGAGTCGACGATCCTCGTCCTCGGCACGCGCGAGGGCCTCGAGTCCCGGCTCGTCCCGGCGCGCGGCTACGAGCTGCTCACCATCGCCCGCCTGCCCTTCCCGCGCCGTCCCGACCGCGCGGCCGTCCGCTTCGCGCCGGCGTTCGCGCGGGCCGTGGGGCAGATCCGCCGCATGGTCGCCGACCGCGGCGTCGACGTGGTCGTGGGCTTCGGCGGGTACGCGGCCGCGCCCGCGTACCTCGCTGCGCGCCGCTCGGGCGTTCCCGTCGTCGTGCACGAGGCGAACGCGTCGCCCGGGCTCGCGAACCGGCTGGGGGCGCGCGTCGCGACCGCCGTGGGGATCACCTTCCCCGGCACCGCGCTCGGGCCGCGCGCCCGCGTCGTCGGCATGCCGCTGCGCCGCGAGATCGCGACCCTCGACCG